>CAMNDS010000112.1 GCA_946535695.1 uncultured Clostridia bacterium
TATTAAAATTATTTAAAGATAAATTTGTAACATCATCATTTATGCCAACTGTAAAAATTTTTTTCGAATTTTCTTGAAACATATTTTCAAATATACTCAAAATGTCTTTAAAAGAAGTATTCTTTCCGCCGATGCCGTACCTGCCGCGCAAAATTTTTATATTTAAATCTGAATTATTAATCGACGATAAAATATCTAAACATAGAGGCTCCCCGGTTGCACCTAATTCTTTTGATTTATCAAGAACCGAAATTTTTTTTACAGATTTAGGAATAATTTTACAAAAATAATCTGAGTTAAAAGGCCTGAATAACCTGACTTTTATCAATCCTACTTTTTTATTTTGAAATTTGTTTAAATAATCAACGGTCTCTTCGATACTTGAACATACCGAACCCATGGCAATAATTATATATTCAGAATTTTTATCGCCGTAAAAATCAAACGGATGATAGTCCGTCAAAAAATTATTATTAAAAATATTCATATATTTGCAAATATTTTCAAAAAATTTTTGTTCAAAAATATTATTAGCTTCGCAGCACTGAAAAAATATATCGTCGTTTTGATTACTGCCGCGTATGAAATTTCTTGACGGATTCAAAGAAGAATTCCTGAATTTTTGCACTTGATTATAATTTAATATATTTTTTAGATAAGAATTATTAATTATTCTTATTTTTTGAATTTCATGCGAAGTTCTAAAACCGTCGAAAAAATGCAAAACAGGAAAAGAAGAATCGATTGCAGCTGAATGCGCAATTGCTGCGAAATCCTGAGCTTCCTGGACACTCGAAGAGCAAAGCATGGCCCAACCGGTCTGCCTGCAGGCATAAACATCACTGTGATCTACAAGAATCGAAAGTGCATGCCTTGCAACCGCGCGCGAAGCAACATGAATAACCCCTGGCAAATTAGCCGCACTTATTCGGTACATCTCCGGAATCATAAGTAAAAGTCCCTGAGAGCACGTAAAAGTAGCAGCCAGAGCTCCTGACGTGAGCGCCCCATGCATCATAGCAATGCTTCCGGCTTCAGATTGCATTTCTTTGACCACAACTTTTTGCCCAAAAAAATTTTTTTTGTTCTCGAAAGAAAATTTATCGACAAACTCGGCCATTTCAGTCGAAGGCGTTATCGGATACACACATGCAACATCAATAAAATTATAACAAATCCTTGCAACTGCTTCGTTGGCACTTGTTACGGCATAATCTTTCATATACACCTCAAATACTCATACTAATTTTAGATGATGCGCTAAAATAGTTTAAAAACACAAAAAACAAACTTTATGAACTCAAAAAGCAGTGATATCAATTGGTTGATTTTTTAAGTTTTCACCATAAACTATTCTATACCATAAACAAAATTGTGAGCGTCTTTTTTCCCTCTTTTATATTTCGGCCCGCCGGAAAATCCTACCTTAAGGATTCCCTACAATCTTTAATCTCCGTTCCAGGAACATCATATGTCCCAGAAATATCTTTAATCTCTGTTCTAGGATAGTAATTCCGCAAAATTTGCTCATAATTTGCTCCCTCAATTTCTGCCATATATTCAGCACCATATTGGCTCATTCCTACACCGTGACCAAACCCAAGTGATGTTATGGTAAAAATCTTTTTTTCAGAATCATAATTTATTGTAAAATTTGAAGAACGTATCTTCTGAGTGCTAATAATATATCTAAAATTATGTCCTGTTATTTCCGAATCTAAAATCTTTAGTTTTAAAACATTACCATTATCACTGGTTTCTAAAACTTCAAACCAATCTTTAGGATCTGTACTATCAAGCTTCTGAGAAAATTCATCAACTGAATATTTACTTTTTAATCCGCCAAATTTATCAGCAGGTTCATAATTAACAAACCTATCTTTTAAAATATTCGCCATATCTGATTTTGAAAATTGGTAACTTCTTTTAAGAGTTTTATTTATAAATTTTTGTATTCGCTCATCACCATTGTCGATACCTTCTTTACTTTCAACTGAAATTAAATACGGTTTTTCCTCAAATCCCATAGAAGATGAAGATGTGGTTGTTTTTTTATAGCAACACGAAAAAAACATAGTAAGCGCAGGCTTACCATCGTAACATACAACCTTATTTTTGACGGCTTCGACGGCTTCTTTAGCCCTTACTTCATAATCAAAACATTTGTCGCCCCAGCGTTCCTTTCTTTTTTCTAAAGAATTATAAACAAAATCTTTAATAAAAGATTTTTTTTCATAATTTAAATTCAAACCTAAGCCTAATTCATTTTTATATAAGAAATAACTATGTATTGCTACAACCTGCGCCTTGAGTGCTTCCATATGCCAAGTTATTGGCATTTCAGCTGCCAAAGTTCCAATCAAAAGCTCTTCCAAGGTAACCTCGCACTCTTTACCAATGCTTGAATCATAAAACTTGATTTTTTGACTGTTATTATCATTTGATTCCTTTAACATGCCACGTATAACAACTGTAGTAACTGGTACAATTGCTGTTAATAAAAATGTGGCACCAAAATATACAAATTTTTTTCTAAGATATTTAAAGTTTATATTATTCATAATTAACACTCCTTTTTTTATCAAATAATTCCATTAATTTTTAAACAAAAAAATATTAACTTTAAAAATTTTACCCTCCTCTTATCTGCTTTTTTCCACTGTGCATTATAAAAAATGTCGTAGTAAAATGTCAAACAGCCAATTATTTTAGGCATTTCTAAAAAATCTAATCTCTCCGGCAACGCCGGAGAGAATATAATTACTGGTATGCATTTATCCATTACTTATGTTAATAGATTCAAAAAAAATTTGATATTTCAATATTTTTGTTGACAAATTTTTTTACTTGTGGTAGAATAGAAACAGTGCTGGGTGTTTACTCGGCACTGGGTGTCTAATATTTTTTGGAGGTTTTACTTATGTTCGCAGACATTCGTAAAAAGTTTTGCGCAGCGTTAGTCGGTTCTTTAATGTTCTTTGGTGCTCCTGGTTGTTCAGCAATAGGCGGTGCTGGCATCGCTATGATTGGCGGTGGTATTGTGTCGGCTTTGGGTGGTGGTGTGTTGACTTTTATTAATGTTATTAATGAAATCTTTGATGTTGGACTCGTCGCGGAATTGAAACAGCCAAATTTACCGATTTGGTTTAAAGTGTTGGGTCATTGCGGCGTTTTCGCTCCCGGAGCAATAGGATTGGGAGCAGGCGCCGGCTTAATTGCAGCGGGCACAAAACATTAATAGCAACTAGATTTTAAATTTTAATTAAAGCGCATAGATAAATGATTCTATGTGCTTTTTTGTTGTTTAATTTTTCAGTAAACTTATTTCGAAATTAATAATTGATATTAAAAAAAAATCCCCGGTATTGCCGTAGAAAATATTTATTTTTTTATCAATGCCTTAAATATTTTTATGCATAACAAAAATTCACCCCCAGCAGAATGCTGGAGGAATTAATATTAAGCATTATTTTATTTCTCTCTTCCAAAATACTAAAGATCCAATGATTGCAGGAATGACAAAATAGGAGGTAACTACCCAAGGAAACAATTTTTCAATTTCACCTGTCAAAGGGTTATAATTATAATTATAAATGTTCAAGTATCCTCCAATCCAATATTTTATTACAGAAAATTTAATTTCAAACCAAGCCCGCAAAACATAACTTATGCCCAGCATAACCAGTTCCGGCAA
>CAMNDS010000113.1 GCA_946535695.1 uncultured Clostridia bacterium
CGTATGAATCGTCTTCTTCGTCATTACCTTGCTCGCTTTGCTCGTAAAACTTATTTTTGGTTTCGTTCTCTTTCTATGATTTCTTTTTCTGTTTCTTTATTTGCTTTCTTTTATTAGCCTTTCTATGTATTTTGTCAATACCCAAAATTTCGCACAATTTGGAAAAATTGTGAGCGTCTTCTTTTATCCAGTTTATATTTTATACTTCTTTCTTTAATTTCTATTTTAATTAAAAAAATTTAGACAAGTTCTTGGTCTTTCGATTTACATCTCATCAAGCTTTAAAATATTCTTTTTCTTGTTATTAGACTTTCTTCTTTTGCGTATTTCTTCTGCAGCCTGCTTTACCCACAGCCGGGGAATTCGAATACCATTTAAATTTTATTATTATTTTATAAAAATTTCGATATCCCAAAATTAAAAATTTTATCTTTAACATAATTTAAATCGCCAACGAGTTCAAAACCAGCGGCATTGGGATGTCCTCCGCCACCAAAAATTTTGCAAAATTTTAGTGCTTTTCCGTTATTTTTACTACGAGCTGAAATTTTGAATAAATTTTTTTCTTTTTGCTTAATTATTATTGCTAAATCTATGCCAATAATCTGTAACGGAACTTGATAAATCGAATCGTTTAAATCAGAATATTTTATATTAAATTTTTTCATAATATCAAGAGTTATAAACGAAATACAAATATTATCATAATATTCAAAATTATTTATAATTTCGCTTTTGAATTTTATAAACTCTTTAGTAAAATTGCTTGAAAGTTTATAATTTAAATCTGAAAAATTCTCTATTTTATCAAAAATTTCGTACATAATGCCAAACAAATTAGAATTCGTATTTGAATATTTAAATCCGCCGGTATCAGAATAAATTCCAACGTAAATCAAATTAGCAATTTTTTTGTCTATATAAATATTCATATTATCAAGCAAATCATATATTATTTCTGTACATGACGAAGCTTTTTTGTTCAAATAAAACATATTCGCAAAATCGCAATTTTCAACATCATGATGATCAATGCAAATATTAAAATTACTAAAATTATAATTTTTTATTTCAAAAATTCTTTTTTTATCAGAAACGTCTAGAAATATAAAATTTTCAGGTTTAAAATCAAAATTATCTTGATTATCTAAATAATTTAATAAAAATTTTAATTTCTCAGGAATTTCTTTATCAAAAATAACTTTGGCATTTTTGCCAATCTGTTTTAATGCTAAATAAAGCGCAATACAAGAGCTAATTGCATCGCCATCTGGAATAACATGTGTAAAAATGGCAAAATTATTATTATTTTTCAAAAATTCAGATATCTCAAACAAAGTAGATCTATTGTTTTTAGACAAAATATTATTTATTTTAAATGCATATTCTTCGGAATCGCTTGGAATAAAAAGTACTTTTGGCATAAAACGAGTTTTTAAATTTATTGCTAAAGTCATATTAATATAATTTGCGGCGTGATTTAAAATTTTACAAATTATTTTAGCATGCTTAAAGCCGTCGACGGAACTAATGTATGCTTTGCAAAACAAGCAATCGTTAGAAAGCTCAACGCTAGTAACCGTTACAAGCTTCTTGTGAAGTCTTGCATCTTTCATTGAAAAAATTATATTCGAAATTTCGCGTTTAAAGCTTTCCTGTGCTTTTGCAATCCGTCTTGAATTCATTTATACTCCGTTTAATAAATTTCTATATTAATTTTATTTTTTATAAATTTTCTAAAGAATATGTTTCGATTATATCTCCGACTTTAAAATCAATAAATTTTTCTAATAAAATTCCGCATTCAAAGCCGTGCATGACTTCTTTTACGTCGTCTTTATATTTTTTAAGCGAAATTATTTTATCATCAGCCTGAATAACGCTATCGCGTATTATGTGAACCAAAGCGCCGCGCTCGATTTTGCCGTCTAAAACATAACAACCCGCAACGACTCCAACACTGCTGATTTTAAATATTTTGCGGCATTCGGCATTCCCAACGTGAACTTCTTTTGTTTCGGGCACAAGCAAGCCTTTCATTAAATCTGAAACTTCGTTTATACAATCATAAATAATTCTGTAAAGCTTAATCTCGACTTTTTGAGCATTAGCAATTTCTTGAACTCCGCGATTGGGCTTAATATTAAAGCCGATTATCAAAGCGCCAGATGCTTTTGCAAACATGACGTCAGACTCGCTAATAGCGCCGACTGCACTGTGAATTACTTTTACTAGAATTTCGTCGTTCGATAATTTTTCAAGCGACTGCTTTAACGCTTCAGCAGAACCGTTAACATCAGCTTTTATAATTAATTTTAAATCTTTCATATCGCGCATTTTCATGACGTCAAAAATATTTTTACTATTAATTTTTTGAACATTTTCAAAACGCTCTTTATCTCGATTATAACGTCTTTGTTCGACAAGCTCGTGCGCCAATTTATCATTTTTAATTACGTTAAATTTTTCGCCGCCCTGCGGTGCTGCGTCAAGACCGGTTATTTCAACAGGGTCAGACGGTCCAGCAAATTTGACTTTTTTGCCGAGTTCGTTATTAATCGAGCGAACTTTTCCGATCGAAACTCCTGCAACGACTAAATCTCCGACATTAAGAGTACCATTTGTGATTAACACCGTAGCAGTAACTCCCCTGCCCTTTTCGACTTTAGATTCTATAACGACTCCCGAAGCCTCTCGATTGGGATTGGCTTTTAATTCTTTCATATCGGCAACTAATAACAATGTTTCCAAAAGTTCAGAAATTCCTGTTCCGTTTTTCGCCGAAACAGGAACACAAATAACGTCGCCGCCCCATTCTTCCGGAACTAAATTATGCTCCATGAGCTGCCTTTTAACTTTTTCGATATCTGCTCCGGGTTTATCAATTTTATTTATTGCAACTATTATAGAAACTTCGGCGTCTTTTGCATGATTTATAGCTTCTATAGTCTGCGGCATAATACCATCATCGGCCGCAACGACCAAAATAGCAATATCAGTAGCTTTCGCGCCTCGTGCGCGCATACTTGTAAAAGCTTCGTGCCCGGGGGTATCCAAAAACGTAACAGTTCTTTCTCCTACCTGAGCTTTATAAGCGCCTATATGCTGCGTTATTCCGCCGCTTTCGCCCGCTGCGACGCTCGTTTTTCTTATATAATCTAAAATCGAAGTCTTACCGTGATCAACGTGTCCCATGACTACTACTACAGGAGCCCTTGGCGATAAATCTCCGGGCAAATCTTTTGTTTCTTTGATAGCGAGCTCTTCTATCGAACGAATTACTTCTTTTTTGACTTTTGCGTTAAATTCCATAGCAACTAAACTTGCAGTGTCAAAATCAATAGTATCAGTTATGGACACCATACTGCCTAAATTTATTAATTTTTTTATTAATTCTGAAGCACTGACTTTGAGTCTCAGGGCGAGTTCTCGTACAACTATTTGTTCAGGAATCAACACTTTAATCGGCTTGGATTTTCGCTGATTTTCGATTCTTTTTAGACGTTCTTGTTCGCTTTCACGCTTGCGAACTTTTTTTATTTTTTGACTCTTTTGACTTTTAGAAAATTTTTGTTTCCTAACTTCATCAAAATTTCGTGAAAAATTATTATCAAATGCTATCTTTTCATATTTTTTATCATATTTTTCTATATT
>CAMNDS010000114.1 GCA_946535695.1 uncultured Clostridia bacterium
AAATAAAAAAGAATCTGAAAATATTTATAACGCATTAATAAAACTAAAAAAACATGACACGATTTTAGTCAGCGGCAGAGCTTATCATGATAATTTTGAGCAAGAAATTATAATATTGCCTAAAATAATAAATTCTGTAAAAAAGGTGAAAGTAGTTGATAAAGAAGAACAAAAAAGAATCGAGCTGCACTTGCATACTTCGATGTCCGCAATGGACGGTATGAATTCTGCCGAGCAGCTTATAACTCGCGCACTCGAATTTGGTCACGAAGCTATTGCGATTACTGATCACGGAGTAGTACAGGCTTTTCCTGATATCATGAATTTTTATAAAAAAATAAAAGTTAAAAATCCAAATTTCAAAGTTATTTACGGCATCGAAAATTATTTTGTCGATGATTCTGATGATTTGAATTCTGATATAAAAGAAGTCGACGCTGATTCTTCTTATATTTGTTTTGACTTAGAAACAACAGGATTTAGCGCCGTAACTGAAAGAATTATCGAAATCGGCGCCGTAAGAATAATAAACGGCGAAATCAAAGACGAATTTTGTACGTTTGTGAATCCCAAAAAAAATATTCCGAAAAAAATTACTGAACTCACTGGAATAAACGACTTGATGGTAAAAAATGCTCCTGATGAATTAGAAGCCGTTCAAAAATTTATAGATTATTGCGGCAAGTCTAATATTTTGGTCGCGCATAACGCTGCGTTTGACGTTTCGTTTTTAAAATCTGCGCTCAAAAGATGCAATTTAAATTTTGATTTTAAGTCTATCGACACAGTAGCTTTGTGCCGCGCCAAAATAAATCTTATAAAAAATTATAAGCTTTCGACTGTTGCAAAATATTTTAATCTTCCGGAATTTAATCATCACAGGGCAAATGACGATGCAAGAACTCTTGCTTTGATTTTTTTAAAGTTACTGCCTGAAGATACAAAAAATAAAAAACTCGGCGAAATTTTTGAAAATACGAATATTAAGAAGAAAAATTCTTATCACCAGACGATTTTAGTTAAAAATCAAAAAGGCATGAAAAATCTTTATAAATTAGTCTCGAAATCGCATTTAGATTATTTTTATAAAAAGCCGAGAATTCCGAAATCAGAACTTGAAAAATTACGCGAGGGCTTAATAATCGGCAGTGCATGCGAATCTGGTCAATTATTTCGCGCAGTCGTTTTGGGAATGCCCACTGAAGATTTATATAAAATTGCAAAATTTTATGATTACTTAGAAATCCAGCCAATTGGCAATAACGAGTTTTTAGTTCGTGACGGTCAAATTTCCGGCGGCAAAGAGCAGCTCAGAAATTTTAATAATATTATAATTAAAATTGGCGAAGAATTAGGTATTCCTGTTGTGGCGACTGGCGACGTGCACTTTTTAGAGCCACAAGACTCAAGTTACAGAAAAATTTTAATGCTTTCGCAGGGCTACAAAGATGGCGAATTCCAAGCGCCGCTTTATTTTAAGACTACAAAAGAAATGCTCGAAGAATTTAATTATTTAGGCGAAAAAAAAGCGCGTGAAATCGTAATAGAAAATCCGAAAAAAATTGCCGATATGATTGACAAAGATATTTTGCCGATTCCCGAAGGTGTTTATCCGCCATTTATCGAAGGCGCCGAAGAAGAATTAAAAAATATCACGATTCAAAATACGAAAAAAATTTACGGTGACCCGCTGCCGGAGATAGTTGAAAAAAGGCTCAAAAAAGAACTTGATTCGATAATTAAGCACGGCTATTCGGTTTTATATATGACAGCTCAAAAATTAGTCGCCGAATCTGAACGCAACGGATATTTAGTGGGCTCGAGGGGCTCTGTAGGTTCTTCGTTTGTTGCAACTATGTCCGGGATTTCCGAAGTTAATCCCCTGGTGCCGCATTATGTTTGTCCTAATTGCAAAAAAAGCGAGTTTATTACTGATGGAAGTTACGGTTCTGGATTTGATTTGCCGCCTAAAAAGTGCCCCAATTGCAATCATGATTATAAACGCGACGGCAATGATATTCCGTTTGAAACTTTTTTGGGTTTCGAAGGAGACAAGGCACCTGATATAGATTTAAATTTTTCAGGTGAATATCAAATTAATGCGCACAAATATACTGAAAAAATTTTCGGTAAAAATAATGTTTTCAAAGCAGGCACTATATCGACTATTGCAGAACGTTCCGGAATGGGTTTTGTGAAAAAAGCAATGGAAGATTTTAATCTCGAAATTAATCGCTCGGAACAGCGAAGACTCGCACTCGGCTGCACCGGTATAAAACGTACGACAGGTCAGCATCCGGGCGGCATGGTAGTTGTGCCTAAAAATATGGAAATTTACGATTTTTGTCCTGTGCAAAGACCTGCTAATGACCAGAATTCAGATAGCATCACAACGCATTTTGATTTTCATTCGATACACGATACTATTTGTAAATTAGACGAATTAGGGCACGATGTTCCGACGATTTATAAATATCTTGAAGAATTCACGGGGATTCCGATTGAAAAATCTGATATAAGCGACCCGAAAGTTTTATCGCTTTTTACTTCTACAAAAGCTTTAGGCGTAACTCCGAAAGATATAGATTCAAAAACCGGAACTTTTTCTTTGCCGGAAGTCGGAACTTTTTTTGTCAGGCAAATGCTCGACGAAGCAAATCCAAAAAGCTTTTCAGATTTAGTTCAGATTTCAGGTCTTTCGCACGGCACAGACGTCTGGCACGGCAACGCAAGAGATTTAATTAAAAATAAAATTTGCGATATTTCGCATGTAATCGGCGTACGTGACGATATCATGACTTATTTAATTTCTAAAGGCATAGACAGGCAAAAAGCGTTTAAAATCATGGAAATAGTCCGAAAAGGCAAAGCGCAAGAAAAATTCGATAAAGAAATAATTGATATGCTGAAATCTCATGATATTCCTGATTGGTATATAGATTCTTGCAAAAAAATAAAATATATGTTCCCAAAGGGGCATGCCGTAGCTTATATGATGTCGGCTTTCAGGCTTGGATGGTATAAAATTTACAAGCCGGTTGAATATTACGCCGCTTATTTTACTGTTAGGAACGAAGACGTTGATAATATGATTGTGATGTCCGGCAAAAAAGCAATTATGAATAAAATCAAAGAAATATCAGATAAAGGCAAACAGGCGAGCATCAAAGAGCAAGCAAGTGTAGCAACTTTGCAAATTCTAAACGAAGCACTTGCTCGGAAAATAGAATTTTTACAAGTAGATTTATATAAATCAGAAATAAGTAAATTTGTTATCGAAAATAATAAAATAAGACTACCGTTTGTGACTATAGCTTCGCTTGGCGAAACTGCTGCGGAGGGAATAATAAAAGAAAGACAAAAAGGCAAGTTTATATCGGTTGCAGATTTAAAAGAACGAACTAAAATAACCAAAGCTTCGATAGAAGTTTTAAAACAATCTGGAATTTTAAACGGCCTGCAGGAACTTAATCAGTGCTCGCTTTTTTAAATTTTTTCGATTAATTATTTGGTCCCGGTATTTCTAAAAAAAGATAGATACTTCCTCCGGCAACGCCGGAGGAAATAAAGATCATTCCACTATAAGCCCTATTACTCTTATTCACTTTTAAC
>CAMNDS010000115.1 GCA_946535695.1 uncultured Clostridia bacterium
TTCCAAAGTATGCGAAATTTTTCAAACCAAGCAAAAGTACGTTCGACAACCAAACGTTTGGAAATAACGGAAAATTTGTGAGCATTATTTCTCTTAACAATTTCAACTTTTGAACCAATTATTTTGTGAACTTTATTGGCAAAATTTTTGCCTGAGTAACCAAAAGTGGTCGCACTTATCACATGCGGCAACCTTGTGAAACAACTGCAATATTGCCGCTTGATTCCTGAAATTTTTTTCCAGCATCATAGACTTTTTCTTTGACGTATCAGTATTTTTTACACTATGAGAGTCAATAATTACAAAACTTGTTTTTGCTTTCTTCCCTTTGGCAATTCGAACTTTTCGTACTAATTTTTTTTAAAATTTCCTCAATAAGACTCTCTCCGCTCTCTTTCGGTTTTTTCCAAACTGTAAAATAAATAATAGTATACCAACTTCCAATTTGGAAAATTTTTTGGTAAATTTTTCCCTGACACCCTATTTTCAGTACGTATAAGATCGCACAAAAAACATCGTAGAGATCCACTTTCCTTGACCTTGTTAGCTTTTTTAGCTTTTTCTAAATCTTCTCAGATTATTTCAAATTGTTCTCGACTTACGTCGCTTCCATAATTTTTTATCATTTTTTCTAACATACTTTAATATCTCTGTCAATACCTTTAATAAACTATATCTCAATTTTTATCTATTTGAAATTTTAGACAGGTCCTTACGTCCTTAGAGGTTTGTGCATGCCAAATCTTTTAGGCGTGGTTTTGACTTTTAGCAACGCCTAGTCATATGTATTTATTTTCAACGTAAAATTATGTATGATGAAGTTGATAATGTGACATTTATCGGAGGAAATATGAATTACTTAAGTGCCGGTGCAAAAGAGCTAAAAAATGAGCTCGAAATTTTAAAAAAAGAATATCTTGAATTCAAAAATAAAAATTTAAAGCTTAACATGGCTCGTGGTAAGCCTTCGAAAGAACAGCTTGATTTATCAAAGGATATGCTGAAAAATATCGACGATGATTTTGAATTTTCAAGTGTAGATATACGAAACTATGGCCTTTTGGAGGGCTTACCCGAAGCTAGAAAATTAATGGCAGATTTAATGGGCTGCCGGTTGGAAGAAACTATTGTGGGTGGGAATTCCAGTTTATCTTTAATGCATGACGTTATAACTAATTTTTTCATAAAAGGCTCAAACGGCTGCAAACCTTGGAGTGCTCAGAAAATAAAATTTTTATGCCCCTGCCCAGGTTATGACCGTCATTTTCAGCTTTGCGAATTTTTCGGGATAGATATGATACCGATAAAATTAAATCAAGACGGCCCCGATATGGAAAAAATTAAAGAATTAACCTCAAATGATGATTCAATAAAGGCTATTTGGTGCGTGCCAAAATATTCAAACCCGGAGGGAGTTGTTTATTCTGATGAAGTTATTAAAAAGCTCGCAAATTTAAAACCAAAAGCTAAAGATTTTAAAATTTTGTGGGATAATGCCTACAGCGTTCATAATTTGTATGACGAAATAAAAATTACCAATATTTTTGAAGAATGTAAAAAAGCCGGAAATCAAAATATGCCAATTGCATTTTGTTCGACTTCGAAAATAACTTTTGCCGCTGGAGGAATCTCGGCTATTGGATGTTTAGGGCAAAATTTTGTTGACATGAAAAATTATTTTTCGCGCAAAATAGTCTGTTTTAACAAAATAAATCAGGCAAGACATATAAAATTTTTAAAAAATTTAGAAAATATAAAATTGCACATGAAAAAACATGCCGAAATTTTAAGACCAAAGTTTGAATTTATACTTAAAAAATTCAAAGAAAATTTTGAAAATAATAAAATACTTAGATGGACAAATCCTAAAGGTGGCTATTTCATAAGCGTTTATACTTATGGCAGCGCAAAAAGAGTTGAAAGTCTTTGCAAAGAAGCTGGGCTCGTGATTACTCCCGCTGGCGCCGCTTACCCTTATGGAAAAGACCCGGATGATTCTAATATACGAATTGCGCCGTCGTTTCCGACACTTTCTGAAATTGAAGATGCTATTAATTTATTTTGCCTGTGTGTGAAAATTTCTTCGATTGAAAAAATTTTAGAGAATTCAAATTGATATTTAAAAGATTAAAAGGTTTTTTAATTTGTTTTTTGGTTTTAGCAGTTTCGTTAGTGTCATTTTTTGTTTTTAAGTATTTAAAAGATAAAAAACGTGCACAAAATTTTAAAAGTATTCGAATAACTTTTCGTGAGGGTTTGAATATTCATGAAACGGCTGCCATATTGGAAGAAAACGGAATCGTAAAAAAATCAGATTTTTTCGAGGCATGTGATAATCAAGAATTAAAAAACGAATTTAAATTTTTAAAAAATGAATCAAAAAATAAATATTTTGCTCTGGAAGGCTATTTATTTCCTGATACTTATGATTTTCTAAAAAATGAAGAGCCAATTTCTGTAATAAAAAAGTTTTTAAAAAATTTTGAATTAAAAACTAAAAACTTAAAAATTTCTAAAAATTTTTCCCTCGAACAAATTTTGACAATTGCGTCGTTTTTAGAAGCCGAAAGCAACCCATATGACGGCGCAAAAGTTTCGTCGGTGATACACAACCGTTTGAGCACTTTAAAATTTGATGGTAAAAACAATTTTGGTGAACATGGTTTTAATTTTCTTCAGCTTGATTCCACCATGTATTATCCTTATCGGACAAAAGAAGAAGCACCGTATAATTTTAAAAGTATTTATAATACTTATGAAATAAAAGGACTCCCTCCGGGACCAATTTGCTCGCCGGGGCTCAGGTTTATAAACGATGCTATTAATCCGGGAAAAACAGATTATTATTATTTTTGCAACGATAAAGAAGGTAAAACTTATTTTGCAAAAGATTATCAGACTCACTGTAAGAATTTAAAACTTGCGGGGTTGAGATAACAACTGTTTCAACACGGTGCTGGAGCATCTGACTATTCCTCTTTTTCTAATTGTAATTCTTGGCATTCAAAAGTCACGCCTGTACCATCACTATCTTTTCTTAGTTCGAATTTTGCACCAGCCAAAATATTTATTTTATATTCAATTTTAAAGTCAATATTAGAATGCGGGATAGTGAAAACAATATTAAAACAATCAATTCTTTCTTTAAAATTTTGCAATACAATTTCTGGATAACAACCCAACTTTGCCGTGCCTTTTGGAACATCGAACGTCTTATTATTACGCCTTCCACTCACAATGTAGCTTTTTAAATTGTCCCTGGATTTACTTAAAAAATCAGCAATTTTGCTAAGATTATCATCATTAAAAGTTTTGACTTTGTCTAAAAATATTTGTCGATTCTTTACTGCTTTTTCTTGTCTTTCCCGCTCTTCTCTCGCTTCTTCTATCTCTTTTCTTTTTCTCCCTATTTCTATTATACTATTAGAATATTTTTTTTGAATAATTGCCCCTATAATCAAACCACCGGCAAGAAGGCTTATACCCCCTGCACCTCCAGCGAGCCATTTAACCCAAGTCGGTATAGCTTTTTTTGGCATTCAAAACCCCCGGCTGTGCCGGGGGTCAAAACTTTAGTGTTATTATGACAAAATAACT
>CAMNDS010000116.1 GCA_946535695.1 uncultured Clostridia bacterium
AATATATAATTCAAAAGACTTGAAAATTCTTAAAATTAATATCTGAGCAATCATAAGTCCGACCAAGCAGCAAGTTCGCGTCAAACCTATTATTCTTGAATTCTGGTCAGCAATTATCATTATTCTTTTGTGGTAATAAACATATGAACACACTGCGTCTATTAAATAAAGCACGAAAATTCGCATGAGCCATTGCTTTGAAAATTCTTCTTTTATCGAATCAATAATAAAAAACGAAGAAATTAATCCCAGTAAAAAAATCGCAGAAATTATTATAAAATAAGATTTTCTTAAAAAATTAATTACGACTGAAACTCTTGACCAGTCTTTTTTTGCAATCGGGTCATAAAGTCTATAAACAAAACTCATTCCGAGCCCGAGTTCTATTATAGAAAGTATCGAGACATAATCTGCAAACCTGCCTTCGATGCCAACGCATTGTAGTCCCAAGACATCTGAAAAAGTCTTTCGTATTAAAAAACCTGAAATCATCCATATTACGTAACAAGTACAATTCGAGAGTATATTTAATAGCGAATTTCTTGTTCTCATTTTTATTTGCCTCTTTTGTGAAAGAATTTTATAGCTTTTTTATATAAATTAATATTAACAAGCAACAAAACAAAAAGCATTTTTCTTTTTAAAGTAAAATACTTATTACTTATTATACTAAATTTATTTTTTTTTACAAATTTCAAAATATTATCAAATTCTTTAAAATTCGAATCGCTCCAAATTATTTTATCAATTAGAGCAAGATATGACCAAAAAAACCTGAACTCAGCCTGTTTTAGAGCATAATCATGATTTTTTTTGATAAATTCAAGATTTTTTTTGCTGACTTTTATTATATCCAAATCTTTTTCTCTGAATTTTGAACTTGTTAAACTATTTTCATGCCTTAAATAATAATATTTTGGTTTAAAACTATAAAATATTTTATTTGATTTTGTAATAATTTTAGGCATAATTTCGGCATCTTCATAAATTATATTTTCAGAAAATTTTAAATTATCAAATAATTCGCGCTTGTATAATTTATCATAAATAAAAAGCGAAACTTTGCCATTAATAAAAATCTCCTGCAAAGCCTCGCTCGAATTAATCATCCCATGATTATTTTTGTTTTTATTACATATTTTTTTTATTTTATTATTATTTTGAATATAACAATCGTACATTCCACACGACGAAATATCCGCATCATGTTTTTCAATATTAGTTAATAAAAATTCAATCATATCAGGAGTTATAAAGTCGTCGCTGTCGACAAAACTCAGGTATTTTCCAGTCGAAATATTAATTCCTATGTTACGTGCCGCACTGACGCCTTTGTTTTTTTGACTAATTAATATAATTCTTTTGTCAGATTCGGCAAATTTTTTGCAAATTTCTAAACTTTTGTCAGTCGAACCGTCATTTATAATTATAATTTCGATATCTTTAAAAGTCTGAGCGATTACGCTTTTCAGGCATCTTTCGAGGTAATTCTCAACATTAAAAACAGGAATAATAATACTAACTTTAGGCACAAAAACTCCATTAAAATATTAAAATTTTAATTATATAGTACATATAATTGAAGAAAAAACAACTAACCCATCTCCGGCACCGCCGGAGAAAAATTTTTTATCCTACTGATAAAATACATTTTTGGATTATATTTAAAATAAAAATTAATTATAAATTCCATTTAAAAATAAGCTTAAACGGAACACGCAAAACTTCGTCAAAAACTCTGTGAATGTCCGAAATTGAATCTACACTACCGCCAAAAGTTATCAAATTTAAAATTCTTTTTTTTATTTTTTTATCTTGCATAATTTTAACGGCATCTACAAAATCTTCAAACCCAGACCTGCTGCAACCAATAAATTTTAAACCTTTTTCGAGAATATTTCTTGTATTAATCAAAATTTTTTCTTCGCTGACGCCCATTAAAATAACCGTTCCTTGAGGATTTATGTGATTTATTATATTATTAATAGCAAAAAAGCTGCCCGCATTTCCGGTGCACTCAAACGTATGATTAAATTCTAAATTTTCAGGGATTTCTGAATCTAAAAAAATCTTATTTGCAAACGAAAAATTTGCTAGTTTTTCTTCGTGCCTTCCAATAATAATTATTTCTGAATCAGGAATTATTTTTTTTAAAACTAACGAAACCAAAAATCCGACGTTGCCATCACCAAAAACCGCAATTTTTTTATTTTTACCACTATTATCAATATTTTTTAAAAATCTTTTGACTGAATGCACGGCGACGCTTACAAGTTCAGTAATCGCAAAAATATAATTATTTATCTCGCAATCTGAATCATAATCAAAAACTACTAGTCTATTATTATCAATCGCAATTAATTCTTGCATAAAGCCGTCAACTCCGCTTGAGCGAAATTTTGATCCTTTTTCGTAATTTTCATAAATATTTTTATTATTATCATCATGATTTTGTGCAAGAATATTCGGAATTAAAACTACTTTTGTGCCAGGCAAAAATTTATTTGTATTATCTTTTAAAACAACTCCGCAGCACTCGTGAATCAGAGCCATCGGTAGTTTTTTTTTCAAAATATCAGCCGGTCTTTTGCCCCTGTAATACCTTTGGTCAGCATGGCAAATAGACATATATTCGGGTCTGACTATAACTTTATTATTAATATTTATATCTTTAAATTTTAAATTTATTTTTTTAGGCGACGTCAGCTGATAAACACAATTAATCAAGTTTAATCTCCAAAAGCGATTGCGCGATTTTATAATCACTAATCGTAGTTATTTTAAAATTAGAAAATTCGCCCATAACTAAACTTACTTTTTGATTTTTTATCGAAAAAATTTTGCAAGCGTCTGTGAGTTCTTGCTTTTGTTCTTCAGTCAGTTCACTATATAATTTTTTTAATTTAAGCATATTAAAACTCTGCGGAGTTTGACCTAAGAACATATATTTTCTATTGGGAATATTTTCTATTTCTGTTCTAGAAATATTAGATTTTACTATCGTATCATGCGACTCAACTACAGTATCGCATGCCCCGAATTCTTGTGCGGCTTTAATATTTTCTTCTATAATTCTGAGCGTCACAAACGGCCTCACAGCATCGTGAGTTACCAAAATATGCTCGTTAGATTCGCCAAATTTAGTTTCGATATCTTTTATTATATTCATAATAGTCAAATTTCTATTTTCTCCGCCCTGTGAAAAATAAATTTTTTTACTTGTTAAATTATTTTTAGCAAAAATGTCTTTTGCATAAGGCAGCCAATTTTCATGAATCCCAATAAAAATTGCGTCAAATTTTGAGCAAAGCAAGAATTTTTCAACTGTGTGAATAATTATAGGCTTATTACCGAGCATCAAAAACTGCTTTGGAATATTACTTCCAAGTCTTGTGCCGACTCCTCCGGCGACTATTGCTGCAAATATCATAAAAAAACTCCTAATTTTTTAATTTTTAAATTTTTAATTAAAATTTATTTTTATATTTTTCACAAGAATTATTTAAATCCAAGAAGATTATATCATGTGAATTTACTCTTTCGTTTTCAGGTGGCAATTGCATATAATTCC
>CAMNDS010000117.1 GCA_946535695.1 uncultured Clostridia bacterium
AAAGGATATACCATACGCAAAAAATATACGCTTTAAAGATGTTAAGAAAGGCTATGGTATAACGTCTGAAAAATGGACAGTGAAAGAGATAGCTAAATATTCAAAGACAAAACAATCAAATATAGTTATATTATGAAAAGTATTTTTAATATATACGAAGAATATATCTTCGAAGCATTTGCTAGTAATATTATTCGAATGATTAAACAGGATATAGAAACCACGACAGATTATAATTTTACAAGATTTATAAATCGTTATCAATCTTTATCTAATGTTTTATGGGATAAAGTGGAAGATTCCGATATCGAAACGATGCCTGGTACGGATCAATCGATGTACTATTTTAGAGCATTAAAAGCCGGTAAGGATGATTTTAAATTAGGGAACGGTAAACGAATGCCTATCAAAGACAAAAATGTTATTATATTCTTTTATAGAGATGACCGTCTTATAGCTTTTTATATTAAGGATTTTGATGCGTTTTTTGCTCGATACCGAGGAGATCAAGGAGAATTCGAACTTATAAATAAACCTAGAGAAGCAGAAAATTATACTAAAACAGCAGATGTATGGTATGTAGTATCAATAAGTAATAATGATGCGACCAAATTAAAAAATACCAGATTAAGCTCGAGAGTAGACATGATTCCTGACTTAACAGCTGATGATAGGGCGTTGAAACATAATGTTAAAGGTGTATTAGGAAAAGAAAAAGGGGGGTACTATTATTACGAAGCCGGTAGATATTATCGCTATTGCGATGACTTAATTAAAAAGACAAAAGATCGTTATAAAGAGATAGTTGCTAAAAATAAAGCTTCTAAATCAAATACTGATGAGATAGATAATTCAGTTAAAGAAGTATTAAATAAATTAGCAGAGACTACTATTAAATTTAATAAGCATCGCGGTGATTTGGATTACAGTTATAAGTATAAATTAGAACGACTTATGAAACTTATGTACGGCGAAGCTCAAGCTTATGGTTCTGGTAGAAATATAAGTTCTTATATAACCGGCGGTTTAATGAAGGAATATGAGGATTATTGTAAAACTTGGTGGGATTTAGGTAAAGGGGGTTTCAGTTTTAATACATCGATGTATCTAAGAGATTTTGAGAAATACGAAAAATCGATTAAACAAATAATAAATAAAATGAATGTTATATTTAGAGAATTTGAAGAAATATAATAAAAGGGATTTAAGTCCCTTTTATTTTTGTAAAATTCTATATTCGTAACCTTCATTATTATATAAACGTATCTTTGCCAATCCTTGTATGTATAGCTTTTTCGTTGGAAAACAATCAACTAAATCATATAAGTAATATGTATCTTTTTCCGATGTCTTATACATTAATCTTCCTAATGACTGTTTATTTATAATTTGAGATTTAAATGATTGGGCAAATATACAATAATCCATGTTCTTAAGAGTTATGCCCGTACCGACACATCCATAACTTGCTACTAATATAGCTTTGTTGTTTTCGAGGAGATTTTTTATTATCTCTTCTCTCTTTTTAATACTCGTATCGCCCTTAATCATATATACCGGCCGATCTGGAAATTTTTTCGTGAAATGATCTTTTAAATAATTAAGATATTCAGAATGATGTCCAAATATTATACAGTTTTTATCAAAACCACTAATTAGTTCATCCATTATATCAATCCTTTTTTGAGAATTATGAACCAACATCTGTTCAAGCATTAATAAGTTACTCCCTTTAGATTTGCAAAGGTCAATAAGATAAGATATATATTCTTCATCTGTATATAATGGCTTTAATTGTCGTAATGTTAATGGTAGTATCTTCTCTTCTTTTATTGTAAATAATTGTTTTTCTTTTGGTAATAATTTATTTCTTTTCTTTTCCTTCCCTGATTTTGTAATATATTTCTCAATAATTGCATTACCGTTTAAATACTCCCCGCAAGTTATATAATTTTTCTTCAACTCATTATTCCAATCATAGTTTATTCTTATTTGAGTAATAATTGGTTTAGCTAAAAATCCTTCATCGATAAGTTCTTTTGCAGATATATCCTGAATAGTAGGTCCGAGAAGTGATTGTGTAGCAAAACTATCTATAGTATTCTTTTCTGGCAGCGAACCTGAAAATCCAAATTTTAATTTTACGTTTTTCATAAACTCTTGATTAAGAATATCTTTTATAGATTTACATTTACTTGTATGTGCTTCGTCACAACAAACAATATCGAACTTATTAAAAAACTTGGGGTCGTATTTTGCAGATTTCTTATCGCACCGTTTGATAAGAGATTGAAAAGTACCTATAGTTAAATTAGAAGTCGAACACATCTCTCCTTTCGCCCACACCGTCTCCGATTGAAAAAACTCTTTATATTCTTTCATATCTTCTATAGCCTGCTTAACTAATGTTATATTTGGTACTATCATTAAAATATTATGGGCATTCATATACTCTATCGCGTATCTAAATACTATATATGCTATTAGTGTCTTACCAGCTCTTGTAGCTAACTGACTCAGAGATTGCCTATATTTTAAGATCAACCATGCGGCATCTATTTGATAATCTCGAGGCATAATAGACAAATTCCAACCAGATATGATGTCTCGGAACTCTTCTTTAGATATATTGAAATTAGTATATTTAAAATATGCATCCAGATCATCATATATTATGTGATTCTCATTACACCAATCGATGATATTCTTCCATAAACCAGAAAATGTATAATATATTAATCGATCGCTTTTCTTAAATTTAAAAAGAAAAACTTCCGGATGAGAGATGCCTCGGAATGATGGTAAAAATTGATAAGGAGGTACCTTATTGAGATATGCTTCTAGATCTTTTAATTCTTTATTATCACCATATAGAAATATATAGCGAAGATCGTTCGGATTATATTTAATATTTATCATGTATAAATATATAAAAAAAGAAGAACTATTAAAGTTCTTCCATTACTTCTCCTACATGAATACCACTATCTAATAATTTTGAATAATCATATGAATGTGGATCCCCATCACTATACTTATAAGGTAAATGGTCTTTATTTAATTTCACATGTTCTATCATAATTAAATAATAATATCACTTAACGGAATTTGAGAGGAATTGTAAAATATAACCAATTCCGGAATGTTGAGAATATATATTCGTATAATTAGTAAAATACTTTTCAATATATTTTGTATAATTTTTACCAGCTAAAAATATAGTTTGCTCATCGAAGTTTATATTTTTTTCTTTAAGCTGTTTAATTACTTCATCGGCCCAAGCTTTTTTCTCGTTTACAGACATGTCATTTAAAGTTTCGTCATATGGTTCGATAATATTGTCTAATTCTAATACTTTATGTTTAGCTGATAGTATATATATATGATCCGGATTAAGAGATTTTGCGTATGCCAGACTCTTTTTAAATAGTGCACTTTGATAAATATCTTCTGCTTTTGCAGGATAATTTAATTTTTTACTTACGCAGCTTAAAAATATATTCATGATAATTGTAATTAAATCCATTTATAAAATA
>CAMNDS010000118.1 GCA_946535695.1 uncultured Clostridia bacterium
AATTAAGCCCTTTTTTGTGCCAAAAAATTCAAAAAAGATTATCGGCAGGCAGAGGTCAGTCGGTTGCCCTTAAAGTCATAAACGATAGGGAAGAAGAAATTGAAAATTTCGAGCCTCAGGAGTATTGGTCGCTAACAGCAAATTTGCGGGGCGGAACTCCTAAAAAAGATTTTAAGGCATTTTTTTGGGGCGATAAAGAAAAACAGATAAAACTCGAAAATGAATCGCAAGCGCAAGAGATAATCAAGAATCTTAAAGACGCCAAGTATATCGTTTTAGAAGTCAAACGCGGTAAAAGACATAAAAAACCCGCGCCACCGTTTATAACTTCGACTCTTCAGCAAGAAGCCGCAAGAAAACTGAATTTTCCTTCTAAAAGAACAATGAAAGTCGCTCAGGAGCTTTACGAAGGCGTGGAGCTCCCGGATTTAGGCGCCATGGGACTCATAACTTATATGAGAACTGATTCCGTTAGAATCTCGGAAGAATCGAGAAAAATTTCGGAAGAATTGATACTAAATAAGTGGGGAAAAGAATACCTGCCGAGCAAAAGAAGAATTTTTAAAGCAAAATCGAACGCTCAAGATGCTCACGAAGCCATAAGACCCACTATGCCAAAAATTTTACCTGAAAATATAAAAACTAGCTTGACTTCTGACCAGTTTAAGATATATAAATTAATTTGGGAAAGGTTCATCGCAAGCCAGATGTCTGATTGTGTTCAAAATACAGTGAGAGTTAAAATTTTGGCAAATGATTACATTTTTATTTCTTCCGGCTGCACGCCTCATTTTGACGGATTTACTGTGCTGTATACAGAAAGTCGCGATGAAAAAGAGGAAAAAGAATCAGTATTGCCGGAACTTTTAGAGGGCGCTGAATGTAAGCTTAAAAAACTAGAACCCAATCAGCATTTTACAGAACCTCCTCCAAGGTTTACCGAGGCCTCTTTAATAAAATTTTTGGAAGAAAACGGCGTTGGCAGACCTTCGACTTATGCAAGCATAATTTCGACAATTATTTTTAGAAATTATGTTATGAAAGAGGGCAAAACTTTCGTTCCCACAGAGCTTGGCAGAGCTGTTAATGATTTGATAAAAAAGTATTTTCCTGATATCGTTAACGTAAAATTTACATCTAAAATGGAAAATAACTTGGATAAAATTGAACACGGTGAGAGTGATTGGCATAAAGTTCTTGATAATTTTTACAAAGATTTTGAAAAAACGCTCGAAACTGCAAAAGATTTGACCAAGGACTTAAAAATAAAGCTCAAAGAGAATGAAATTAATGTTACTTGTGATAAATGCGGACTTCCAATGGAAGTAAAGTTCAGCCGATTTGGGAAATTTATAGGTTGCTCGGGATATCCTGAATGCAAAAATATTAAAAAGTTTGTTCAAGGCATAGGAGTAAAATGTCATAAATGTGGTGGCGAAATAATTAAAAAAAAATCCAAAAAAGGCAAAGATTTTTACGGATGCGAAAATTATCCTGGATGTGATTTTGTTTCGTGGTATATACCAAACGGCGAAAAATGTTCAAAATGCGGCAAGCCTTTGTTTTTAAAAGGCAAGAGGGCTTTTTGCGAAAATTGCGATAAAAATTTTAAAAAATTTGAGGATGAGAAGAAAAATGATTAAATTCTTAGTTGATTGTTTTGGTGGTGACAGTCCGACAGAAATTCTTAGAGGCGTTAGTATGTTCCAAAATATATGTTCGGATTCTCAAGTGATATTGGTGGGTAATAAAGAAACAATTTCTATACTTTGCAGAGAAAATAATATAAATTTACATAATGTTGAAATAATTAATTGTGATGATTATATAACAAGTGAAGATAAGCCCACTGAAGTGTTAAAAACTGAAAGAAATTTATCGATAACCGTTGGATTAAATGCACTTGTGGAAAAGAAAGCAGATGTTTTCGTGTCTTCCGGAAACAGCGGAGCACTTTTGGTTGGTACAAGCCTTATTGTGAAAAGAATACCGAATGTGAGAAGAATTGCTTTTGCAACTGTTATTCCAAAATTTAAAGGACGGTTTTTGTTTTTGGATTCCGGAGCAAATTCGGATTGCCAAGCTGAGACGCTGGAACAATTTGCCGAAATGAGTTTTGACTATGCAATAAAAACTATGAAAATTCCGAATCCAAAAATAGGACTTTTGAATATAGGGACAGAAAGCCATAAAGGCGACGCTTTGAGAAAACAAACTTTTGATCTCTTAGAATCGAATAAAGGAATTAATTTTATTGGCAATGTCGAACCAAGTTCGATATTTTTTAACGATTGTGATATTTTAATTTCAGACGGTTTTTGTGGAAATATATTTTTAAAAACCATAGAAGCTATGGTTAAAATTTATATGGAATTAATGAAAAATGAGAAATATTTAATAAATTTTTTAGAAAATCACGATCACGTGTATTTAAACCCTAAAAGATTTGCTAAAGAATCATATTCTATACTTATGGGGGCAAAATTTCCGGTCATTAAACTTCATGCTTCGGTAAATAGTTATGGAGTTTTTAATTTTTTAAATTCATATAGATTATAATTTAATTAATTATATTAGTATTAATAAAAAACTGATATTTGCCTTTTTTAATTTTAGATAATAGGATGATATGATGGTAAATTTTAAATCTAAAGTGATAACTTTTTCCGAAATGTCTATTATGGTATCTTTGGCTTTTATTTTGCATTCGTTTTTTAAAATATTGGAAATGCCGAACGGTGGTTCCGTTAATTTTGGGTTAACCCCTTTGATTATTTTTTCTTTTAGACGAAATTTTTTTATGGGCGCAATTTCAGGCTTTGTTTTATCTATAATATTCTTTTTATCTCATCCATACATACCCCCTACAGATAATTTAGCTAAAATTATTTTATCAATTTTTTTGGATTATATTTTATCATATTCGTGTGTTGGACTTGCGTCTGTTTTTAATAGTTTTAAATTAGATAATAAAATTAAAATAATTTTTGGGGTTTCACTGGTACATACTATTAGATTTTTATTGTTTTGTACATCGGGTATTACTGTTTGGTACGTAAACACTCCGTTTGGAGAATCAGTTGTAAAATATGTTCTTGTTTATAACTTAATTTATTGTTTGCCAAATTTTATAGCCGACTTGCTAATGTGTATTACATTGCAAAAATTTTGTTTTAGTTTGAAAAAAACAGATTAGATTAAAATTTTCAAAAATATCTTTGGTTTATCCGAAGAGAATATTTATTGTGTTTTAACTAAAAAAAGTACGCGAAGCGTACTTTGAGAGTTGTACGCTGTGCGCGTGGGGTTAAAACTTAAGTAAAACAACATCTTTTCAATTATAATAATAAGGTTCAAACTAAAAAATATAATTAAAGATGTTGTCTATTGCTATCATATATATTATATATGTTCAAAAAAACAAAATAGAGCAACCGTATGGACATGCTTATTCTAAACTCCAAAAACGTGTTATTGCATATCACGTAGGCGAAGGCAAATCTGCAGCTAAAGAAATTTATCGTAAAGTAAA
>CAMNDS010000119.1 GCA_946535695.1 uncultured Clostridia bacterium
ATTTTAAAAACATTAAAACTTATATAATGAATCGAGAAAGTTTAAGTTATGGCGAAGGAATAAAGGACATAAACGATTATTTATTAGCCGATAAAGAACGATTAACGAAAAACGTTAACTATATTAAAGAAACGTTAGAAAATGTTATAGATCAAGAAGCACAAGAAATATTAAATAAAGATAGTGCGTTAACTTTCTTAAATGATTTTAACGAGATAACAAAACAAGCGGTAAAGTATAAGCCAATTAGCACAAATATTGATATTTTAGACAAAGTTTTAGGCGGTGGATTCTATCAAAAACAACTTGTTATTTTAGGAGCGATAAGCTCACTAGGTAAAACAACCCTATGTTTACAAGTAGCCGATAATATAGCAAAGCAAGGGCAAGACGTTTTAATATTTTCTCTAGAGATGAGTAAAGAAGAATTAATAGCAAAGGCTTTAAGTAGAGAAATGTATATAGAATCACGTAAAAATGGCGCTTATATGGATTATAATTTACTTTCGACTATGCAAATATTAAGAGGCGATTTATATAACGAAAATAAAGAGCAAATAGCACACGAAACAACGCAAAGCCTTTATTTAAAAGCCCAAGAGAATTATAAAGAATTTGCGAATCACGTTTATATTAGCGAATTATCAAGCGAAAACGAAATAACAATAAAGACAATAGAAGAAAGAATTAAAAAACAAATAGAAATAACAGGCCGTAAGCCTTTCGTAGTAGTAGATTATATGCAAATAATACAACGAGACGACGGAGGTAAAACCGACAAACAAATAGCCGATAGCATAGTAATTAATCTTAAACGTATGGCAAGAAATTACAATATAACTATTCTTGTTATTAGTGCGCTTAATAGAGCAAGTTATACTAAAGAAGTTAGTTTAGATTCATTTAGAGATACAAGCGCAATAGAATATACGGCCGACGTGTTAATTGGTATGCAAAGTTCAGTTATAGACAACGCACAAACTGACGACAACCAACAAAGAAAAAATAGTAAAAGAATAAATATAGCTCAAAAGAAAGAAGAAAGAGAAATCACGATAAAAGTATTAAAAAATCGTAATGGTATGATCCAAGATATAAACCAAATTAATTTTATTGCAAAATATAATATGTTTGACTTCACAAACGCCGAAATAAGAAACCGATAAAATGATTTATTTACTAGCGTTGATAATTGGATTCTATGCGATTTATCAATATCAATTTATCGAGAGAAGAACAAACGAAACAATAGAGCTATACGATACAACTATTTTAAATTCGTTAAACGATGATAGAGATATAGTTAATATCAGGTTAACGATAGAAGAGAATTTATTTATAAGTAGGCTTATTTATAGGCTTTTAAAAAAGAACTATAAAGGCTATTTAAAAAAACATGAGTTTACTAAAGTTCAAACAAGCGAATATTTAGTAGAACTAGATATATCTAAAGAATATTATTTTAAGGAGGTGTAAAAATGGCACAATTTGACGCCGATATGGGCGCAATTCACGGCATGATAGAGGATTTTAAAGGACTAGAAGAAAGAAGCGACCAAGTTTTTAAAGATATGGTAAACGAAGGCACGGGAATATTAAAGGATCATATACAAGAAGGAGCAAGCCAACATATTGAAACAGGCCAAATGTATAAAGGAATCAAGAAAACAAAGGCGAGATACTACGCAAAACAAAACGCATATATTGGCGAAGTTAAATTTACAGGAAGCGAGGGCGTATACGTTACGAAATCAGGCAAGAAGTACGACATAACTAACTGGCTTAAAGCTTATAGAATAGAGTACGGCACAAGCAAGCAACAGGCTAAACCATTTGTAAGGCCGGCGGTAGACAAAGCAACGCCACAAATAACGAGTGCATGGCAAGATAGATTTAATCAAGAAATAAGAAAGTGTAAGAATATTTAAAGGAGGTGTAGAGCGTGAAAGACTTAAAAATGAGTGAAGAAGATTATATAGAACTAGCGGAAAAGATAAAACGAATTGAAAACGAGTTATTTAATTTTTTAAAAGTCTCTAGTATGGGAAAGAAAGAAAAATCATATATAACCTATGCAATAGACAATATAGGAAAATTTAAAAGTCTATGCGAAGATAAATATTTTCTAGATTATCCGCAAGGCGACTTAAAGTTATTTTATAATAATGATTAAGTCTTTTTTGCTTTATATCGAAAAATGACGTCAATAAGTACGTCTATTTTTTATTTTTATAGGTTAAGTCGATAATTTATACTATTTTATTAAAAAGTTGCTTAAATGGGCTTAAAATGAGTTTTAAGAGGGTGTAAAAAAATAGTGCTTTTAAGTTTATACGCTTATAATGAGTTTAAGCTTAAACCTAGTTTAATCAAAATGTTTTACATAATAGATACATAAAATATACATAATACTATTGACTTTATAAAAAATATAGTTTAATATGTATATTAGAAAGAGGGAATTATAAAATGTATTATTTAGACCAAGCCAAAAACAATATAGTTATTCAAGACTTCATTAATTCACTAGACGCCGAAGCAACAACAAAAGAAACTTATTTAAAAGGCGCTAGAAAGTTTATAACATGGGTTAATGAATCAGGATTAAAAGAGATTAACGAGCAAGATTTAATAAACTACAAGAATTATTTAAAAGCAAATTATAAAAATTCAAGCGTTAGTATGTATATAACAAGTTTAAAGAAGTTATATAAATATCTAGAAAAGAAGGGCGTTAAAAATATCGCTAGTGATCTAAAAGGTGCGAAGAGTTCAAGAAACTTTAAAAAAGACCCGTTAACAATAGGCCAAACAAAAGAACTTTTAAATAGTATAGATAAGAAAACTAAAGAAGGATTAAGAAACTTCGCTTTAATTAAATTATTAGTTGGTACAGGTTTAAGAACTATCGAGATAGAAAGAGCTAATAAAGAAGATATACGAAACCTAGGAAGTCAAGCGGTATTATATATTCAGGGTAAAGGTAGACAAGACAAAAGCGAGTACGTAGTTTTAAGCGATAGTATTTTAAAGGCAATAAATGAATATTTAAGCGTTAGAAATGATGATAACGAAGCCTTATTTATAAGTTTTAGCGATAGAACTAACGGGCAACGTTTAAAAACTAGAAGTATAAGAGACATAGTTAAAAAGGCTTATAAAAAAATTGGAATCAATAACGATAAAATAACAACTCATAGTTTAAGACATACGGCCATAACTTTATCATTGTTAGGAGGTGCAACACTTCAGGAAGCGCAAAACCTAGCAAGACATAGCAACATAAACACAACGTTAATATACGCTCATAATATAGATAGAATTAACAATAACGCCGAAAGTAAAATAGAAGCATTGTTAGAGGGGTAATATATGGAAATAGAAAAGATAATAGATAGTTGCGAAAAGTTAAAATGTTATAGAAAGATAGAGGATTTTAAAGAAATTAGCGATAATATAGAAGGCATTTTAGCATTATTTAATTACACGATAGAAAATAATAACGACGTAGCTATGTTTTATCTTAA
>CAMNDS010000120.1 GCA_946535695.1 uncultured Clostridia bacterium
ATGTGGGCTAAGAATAAGGAATCTGATACCTTACTTAAAGGTAAATATTCTTTTATAAATCTTATTAGAAGTAAAATCAAAAAAGATGTCGGAGTTCCAGGTGGCGCTGGTGATTCGAATATAACCGATAATAAAAATAAGGATAATTTACATGATTCAAAAATTGAAAGCGTAAATGAGAATAAAGATGAGGCGCTAAATATTGTATTAAAAAAATTCGAAGATGCATGCGCTAAAAGTTCTAAATTATTTAAAAACGTAAAAAAAGTGTTAATTCAATACCACTGTAACAAGGCTTCTATTAATCATAGAACTGTTAATTGGTCAGGTATGCCATTTAAGAGTGTAACCAAAAGATTGGACACTTTTGAAAATTTTATAAAATATGGAGCAAATAGCGAATGTATAGCAATTGAAAACGTACAAAATTCCCAGTGTACTTTGAATATCGGTGGTTATAAATTTTTATTTGTTACTGACGATGAATATTTGACACTTTGTTATAATAATAAAGAACTTATTACACTAGGAGTGCTCTTTCCGGCGTCGCCGGAGGAAGTGATTTGAATTTTTTATATTATTTTATATTTACTTTTAGGAATTGACATAACACTATTGGTGTATTACGATGTGAAAGTGGCGTTTATCGCCGCTTTCACGTATATAGTGATTATTAAAGAGGTGATTTTTATAAAAAAAGAGAATTAAATGAGGATAAAATAAATAAAATTAGTTTAGAATCACATATGCTGAATCTCATAACGAATCTAATGTCACATTAGCTTTATTTGAAGTGAGCAATAGTTTTGTATTTAACAAAGTCGTTAAAGAAAAACTAAAACAATTTAGGAGGAAAATTAAAATTGAAAATAGCAAACTGGTCTAAAACACTCAAAAATAATTTTTTGTTTCAAGCTGTAGCAGATAAACTTAAACAATTCAAATCGAAGTATCCTGAAAAAGAAATAATTAATATGGGAATTGGCGATGTGAGTCTTCCGCTTGCCGATGAAGTTATTAAAGCTTGCACCTTTGCCGCTAATGAAATGGGAAAAAGTTCGTCATTTAGAGGTTATAGCCCTAATGGCGGGTATGATTTTTTAAAACAAAAAATTAAAGACGAATATAAAAATCTTGGGATTTTAGTAAACACGGATGAAATTTTTATAAGCGATGGCGCCAAGAGTGATATGTCGAATATTTTAGATATTTTTTCATCCGGTAATACATGTTTAATTCCTGATCCTGTATATCCCGTGTATCTTGATACAAGCATAATGGAAGGCATGAAAATCGAATTTGCAAATGCTGTAGAACAAAATAATTTTCTTCCGGAGCCAGATTTTAATAAAAAAGTGGATATAATATATGTATGTTCACCGAATAATCCTACTGGTGCTGCGTATACTAAAAATCAAATGAAAAAATGGATAGATTATGCAAATTCTTGTGATGCTGTTATTTTATATGACGCCGCATATGAAGCTTTCATCGAAGATAATGATTTGTGCCGAAGCATTTTTGAGATTCCTGAAAGCAAAACTTGTGCTATAGAATTTAAATCTTTTTCAAAATCTGCAGGATTTACTGGCATGCGGTGTGGGTATAGTATTGTTCCAAATGATTTGCAAAGAGAAAATGCGAGTCTGAATCATTTGTGGAGCAGAAGACATGCGACGAAATTTAACGGTGTTCCTTATATAATTCAGCGTGCTGCAGAAGCAAGTTTATCAGACGAAGGCAAGCTCGAATGTCAAAAATCGATTAAATATTATAAGCAAAATGCTAAATTAATTTCTGAAGTTTTAAATAAATTATCTATAAAATTTTTTGGAGGCTTGAATTCGCCATATATATGGCTAAAGTGCCCAAATAATATGACATCATGGGAATTTTTTGATTATTTATTACAAGACTTGAATATAGTAGGTACTCCCGGTAGTGGTTTTGGAAAAAACGGAGAAAATTATTTTAGACTCAGCTGTTTTGCATCAAGAGAAAAAACTCAAGAAGCATGTAATAGATTTTTAAAACTACTTTAAAACAAAAAAGCTTTATTGCAATCTTAGGTAGAAACGGAAGGTTAGAAAATATGCAAAAAAAAACAAAATTAATATTGATTATAATAAGTGTAATTTTGATAATATCGTTAACTTTGTTTTTTACGATATTTATTTTGGCAAAACAGAAAAAAATATTTATAAATAAATGGTTTGTAAAAAGAGAAAATAATGTTATAGGCGTTGATATCTCATCTTATCAAGCAAATGTAGATATGAATAAACTAAAAGAACAAAATATAAAATTTGTTTATATTAAAGCAACAGAAGGAAGTAGTCATCAAGATGGTAAGTTTATCGAAAATTGGGAAAATGCCAAAAAAGCGAACTTGCTTTCTGGTCCTTATCACTTTTTTTCTTATGATAGTACGGGCAAAACTCAAGCTGAAAATTTTTTAAAAACAGTAGGGAGAGATATCAAAGGGAGGTTGATTCCAGCAGTTGATGTAGAGTATTATGGTAATAAAGAGCAAAATCCACCTATTAAAGAGCGTGTTATTAAGGAGTTGAAAATTTTTTTGGAAATAGTTGAGAAAGAGTATGGGGTAAAGCCAATGATATATACCAGGGCAGATGTATATAATAAATATTTGAAAGGTGAGTTTGACAATTACAAAAAATGGATATCTAGTCTTTACACACCGCTGGATTGGAATTATAAAGATGATTGGTATATATGGCAATATCTAAATGTAGGAGAATTAGAAGGATACAATGGTGGAGAAAAGTACATAGATTTAAATGTTTTAAACAAAAATAAGAATATAAATGATTTGGTTGTTTAGTATAATTAATTTTGGAATTTAGGAGTTAAAAAATGCCATTTGATAAGAAAAAAGCGCTCGAAACTGCACTTGCACAGATAGAAAAACAGTTTGGTAAAGGTGCCGTAATGTGCCTTGGCGACCATGAACATATGAACGTTGATGTTATATCAACAGGTTCCCTTTCTCTGGATATCGCTCTTGGTATAGGGGGATTGCCAAGGGGCAGAATAGTTGAAATTTACGGTCCGGAATCTTCTGGTAAGACTACGTTGGCACTTCATTGCATTGCCGAAGCTCAAAAATCCGGTGGTTTTGCAGCTTTTATAGATGCCGAGCATGCACTAGATCCGAAATATTCAAAAGCTTTGGGAGTAGATATCGATTCTCTTATAATTTCTCAGCCAGATACAGGTGAACAAGCACTTGAAATTACTGAGTCTTTGGCACGCTCCGGAGCGATAGATGTTATAGTAATAGATTCCGTAGCAGCACTTGTTCCAAGGGCAGAAATTGAAGGCGAAATGGGTGATGCTCATGTGGGATTACATGCGAGGCTTATGTCTCAAGCACTCAGAAAACTCGCAAGCGTAATTTCAAAATCAAATTGTGTCGCTATTTTTATAAATCAATTAAGAGAAAAAGTTGGTGTAATTTACGGTAATCCGGAAGTTACTACAGGTGGCAGAGCACTTAAGTT
>CAMNDS010000121.1 GCA_946535695.1 uncultured Clostridia bacterium
TACATGATATAAACAACATATTATTTTCGATTTCTGGAATGATATTAAATGGTGAAATCAAAAAAGCTCAACAAAAAATGAAAAAAATATTTGGTACTTTTAATAAAATAAATAAAAAATTTAGACCAATTGACTATTTAATACAATCAAAATTAAAAATAATGAATAAATTAAAAATAAAATATAAAATCAGAAAAAATATTTCATTCCCAAACATTGACGAAGCAGAACTTTGTGTAATTTTTGGTAATATTTTAGATAACGCAATCGAATCTTGTTATTATAACAATATCAATAAAAAATTTATAAAAATCAAATTTATAAAAACTAAATCAAAATATATTTATATTATTTCGAATTTTAAAAATAATGTCAAAAATATTAAAAATAATCGCAAACACTTGGGATTGAAAATAATTAAAAACCTTATGAACAAAAATTTTAGAATTTTAAAAATTCAAAATAATAAAAAAATTTTCAAAATCCGAATTGAATTTGAGAATGTTTAAATATAAAAAAATTAAATTTCTTTTAAATTCATTAACCAGTTATTTTCTTCGTCGCCTATGGGGAAAATACTTCTGATTTAATTTTGGTTTTTATATATTTAATAAAGTATTTTTTTATAAAAAATATTTTGTAATAATAAAACTTAAATAACCTCTCCGGCGTAGCCAGAGAGACTATTTTTATAGATTAAATTTATCAATACATTCCTGCTGGTGGCATTGCGGGGGTTGCTTCTTTAGCGGGCTCTTTTTTTTCTGCAACTAAAGATTCGGTAGTTAAAACCATAGAAGCTACTGATTCCGCATTCTGAAGGGCGCTCCTGGTAACTTTAGTAGGATCAACAATACCATTTTCAATCATATCACCATATTCACCTACCAAAGCATTAAAGCCAAAGCCAATTTTGTTTTCTTTTTTGATTCTGTCAATAATTACAGAACCTTCAAAACCTGCGTTTTTGGCAATCTGTCTCATAGGTGCTTCCAAAGATCTTAAAACTATCGAAGCACCGGTTTTTTCATCGCCTTCGCATGAATCTACGATTTTTTGGACAGCCGGAATAGCATTTATAAGCGCCACACCGCCTCCGGCAACTATACCTTCTTCAACGGCTGCTTTTGTAGCTGCAAGGGCATCCTCAATACGCAATTTTTTTTCTTTCATTTCGATTTCAGTCGCAGCTCCAACTTTTATAACCGCAACTCCGCCCGCGAGCTTTGCCAAGCGTTCTTGAAGTTTTTCTCTGTCAAAATCGGAAGTAGTAGTCTCAATCTGAGTTCTTATTTGCTTGATTCTTTCTTGGATTTTTTCTTTAGATCCAGCACCGTCGACTATTATTGTACGCTCTTTTTCTACTTTAACTTGATGTGCTTGCCCTAACTGACCGATAGTTGCGTTTTTGAGCTCAAGCCCAAGTTCTTCCGAAATAACTTCTCCTCCGGTTAAAATCGCAATATCTTGAAGCATCTCTTTGCGTCTGTCACCAAAGCCAGGAGCTTTAACTCCTATGCACTTAAAAGTTCCACGCAAATTATTTACTATCAAAGTCGCCAAAGCGTCGCCTTCGATATCTTCAGCGATTATTACTAATTTTTTGCCCATTTTGACTATCTGTTCAAGCAAAGGTAAAAGTTCTTGAATGCTTGAAACTTTTTTGTCGGTTATCAAAACATAAGCATCGTCTGCTATGGCTTCCATTTTGTCGCTGTTGGTCACCATGTAAGGCGAAACGTAGCCTCTATCGAACATCATGCCTTCGACTACTTCAGAATACGTCTCGGCAGTTTTAGATTCTTCGACTGTTATAACTCCATCGGAGCCTACCTTTTCCATGGCTTCGGATATAAGTCTACCAATAGTAGGATCGCCGGCAGAAATCGTAGCAACTCTTTCAACGTCAGTTGAGCCGTTGATCTTTTTAGAATTTTTCTCTATCTCAGAAACAGCAGCTTCAGTCGCTTTTTTCATGCCGAGCTTTAAAATAACAGGATTAGCACCAGCCGCAAGATTCTTCATGCCTTCAGAAATTAAGGTTTTTGCCAAAAGAGTAGCAGTAGTAGTACCGTCACCGGCAACGTCGTTTGTTTTAACTGCAACTTCCTTTACTAATTGTGCACCCATGTTTTCAAAAACATCTTCGAGTTCGACTTCTTTCGCAATAGTTACACCATCGTTTGTAATTAAAGGTGCACCATATTTTTTATCTAAAACTACGTTTCTGCCTTTAGGACCTAATGTAACACTCACAGTATTTGCGAGTTTATCTATACCGCTTAAAAGTGCTTTTCTGGCTTCCTCACCAAAAATTATATCTTTTGCCATATTAAAAAAACCTCCACAAATTTATAAATTACAAATAAATAAAATTATAAAATTACAAAATACAAGCCAAGATATCTTGCTGGCTTACTATTTTATATTCTTTGCCGTTCATCGAAATACTCGTACCGGAATATTTATTAACTACGACTTTTTCACCTCTTTCAACACACATTTTAACTTCTTTGCCGTTTACAACTCCACCTGGACCACGCGCAACAACAGTTCCGATGATAGGTTCACTCTCTTTTGCTTTTGAAGCAACTATAAGTCCCCCCTGAGTTTTTTCCTCGCCGCTTTGAACTTCGACAAGAACTTTATCCAAAATAGGTCTAATCTCTTTCATGAAGACCCCTCCTAAAAAAATGTGATTAGCACTCCATATACCGGAGTGACAATTTTTAATTCTAATACTGAAAGATAATTAAATCAATAGTTAAGGTTTAAATTCGTATATTTGCATATTTTTAATAGTCATAGCTTCCAAAAAAATGTTGAAATAACCTAATAATAAAAGCATTGATAAGTAAAAAAGAATATAAACATTTTCTCCGGCGCTTGCCGAAGAAAACATTTTGCACAAAAAACAAAAATTTTTATACCTTATTTATTTTACTAGGATTTTCAAGCATTAATTTATAGCTATATTTGTCATACCTATTAGCTTCAATTATTAAATTGTCTTCTTCATCCAAAGTAAAACTGCCCGATAACTCATCACTTACAAAACTAATTTTATTATTGTTATATGTTATATCAACTGGAACAAACTCCGACATCATACCATCAAATTGCACATTTACCTTGTCACTTATTTTTTCGGCTAACTTACTACAAATTCCCTGAGGTGATAATCTCAAATTTTCTAGTAATTCTTTTACTTCATAATTTGGATTTGATTCCAACACCTTAACATGTGATAATATGCTTTCTTCATTATATCCGTAAGTACAAGGCCTGGTGTAGATATAAATAATCTTTAAAATTTTCTTAGCAAGAGCCTTCTTGGCATTATTGTCAACTGGCAACTCACCAACATTTCCCTCCTTTTTGCCACCTGGCGCCTTTTTGTCATCTAGCGCCTTTTTGTCATCTAGCGCCTTTTTGTCACCTGGCGCCTTTTTGTCATCCAGCGCCTTTTTTGCGAGTTCTCCTAAAGAATATTTACCCAATATAGAATTAGTGA
>CAMNDS010000122.1 GCA_946535695.1 uncultured Clostridia bacterium
TATTTAAACATGCTTGACAAAACGCCGTCAAGCGCAAATTTTACAGAATTTTTAAGAGATTATTTGGAACATGGAAACGAATTGCCAGAAACAAAATTGAATCAATTAAATAATGTTTTTGATTGTAATTTTACAGATATGTTTACAAATTATTATTATATGCGAGAAATAGGTTTTCAAACAGAAGAATTATTTAAGCATAAACTAGAAGTATATTGCGACGTTGAAATACCATTTATTTTGGAAAAAGCAACAGCATTAAAAACAGAATTTGCAAATATATTTAATAGTGGCTATTCAATAACAACATTGACAAATCAAACAACAACATTAAATGCAGAATCAAAAGACTATAAGAAGCCTATTGACAAAAGCGGCGGCACATTGACAAATGATTCATTATCTGGTGGAAATAAGCAAAATAATACTGGTGATTTAGACGGAAGCCAGACGATTACATATTCAAAAAATCCAAAATTTAACAATATCGAATCTGTTATTATGTATCAAGAAAAATTTGCAAATATGCTTCATGAAGCGCTTGAAATTTTCGAGCCGTTATTTATGCAAGTATTTTAAAAGAGGTGAATAAACATGCTAGATTTACATTTTTATAGAAATGTGCCTTTTCAAAGTGATTATGCAAACATCATTTTATTTAGTGATAAGGCCGTTTTAAAAACATATTTGTCAACATATCAAATAGGCGTATTAAATGACGTAGCTATGTATTGGTATAATGGAAATCAAATCGAGCTTGACACCATTTATGAAGATGCAAATTATTTATGGATTCATGACACAAATGCAGTCATACCAGATAAATTTTATTTTATCGAATCAATTGAAAATGAATCTGCATCAAGTGGCAAATACAATTTAACATGCGATATATGGCACACATATTCGTATGATATGCAATTAAAGCCGTCTTTATGTGTCAACGGCCATGCAGAAGTAATTGCGCCAAGCAAGCAATATTATTTAAGTGATTATGTGCCAAAATATGAATATTATTTGAATACAGCAAATGATGCAGCTGGCAACAAATTATTAAAAAGTGTTGCAGAAGCAACAGACGGACGCATGACAGCAATGGCAATTGTGACATTTGAAGCGTCGGCAGATTATGGCACAACAATAATATTTTCACGTGAAAAATTCAACGCAAACACGTCATATGAAGAAATATTATGGACTTTTTTAGGAAATTTAATGACAAACAAAGCTTCTTCATTAGACACAAATGGTGATATATTACATACATATACATTTAAAATTGAACGTGTTTATTTAATACCAGATTTTATTATGTTTGACGTTTTAGAAGCAATGCAAGAGGCAACAGAATTTCCGCCATATTCACATGAAGCATTTGTGCCATATGAAACAATATTGCTTGGAAATGCATTGGCAGAATTTAACACCGATATAAATCATTGTTATATGTATCACCCTAATTATATTATAAGTGATGCAGACGAGCCATTGAAAAGAAAATATTTGCCATATCTTAAAATTGAAATGGCTTCCGCTGGTGCATTTGATATAGCAAAAATCAAGCCAAATGCAAAATACATTCTTGGCACATTGACAAATGCGGTTGAAATTCATGCAGCACAAAATTCAAATTTTAATATGAAATTAAACATGTTTATTACTGAATCAAATGGACTTTCAATTTTTATTGAAGCATCAAACAAAATGATAAACATAACAAATGATTTTGAAATACCATTTGTAAATGATAATTACACGCTTTACATGGCTACAAATCAAGCAACAATTGACGCATCAAACAAAAATGCAACAATACAGCTTGCAACTTCAATGACAATGGCAGCAGCTGGAATTGCAGCAGCATATTTTTCTGGCGGTGCTTCATTGGCATTAGTAGGTGGCGCAATTAGCGCTGGCGCTGGATTCGTTCAAAATAGAATCAAGCAAAATGCAACATTGGAAGATGCAAAGAAAATTATTGGAAAAAATGACGGCGTTTATGCTGGTGGCGGCATCACAATAAATTACGGCGTCGGTGTATTTGAATATATTTCAAATGATAATTATGCAGCAGAATATATGAATAATTTTGGAAATTCATTCAATGCAATTATAGATGAATACAGATTTTTCGAGGGCGCATCATATAACTTCTATTATATTAAATTCGGTGAAGTAAATATTACAGGCAATTTTAACAATGGAATCAAAAAGCAATTAGAATCAATCTTATTAAATGGCGTGCGTTTATGGCTTGATTCAAGCAAATTCTTACAAAATGTGCCATATAAAAAGCCATGATAAATAATGCAACACATGAAATGCACGCAAAAATTAATGATTTAATATCGCGTAATGCGATATTAAATTTCATTATTGATAACAGAAACAGCGGAAAGACAACGCAATTTAAAAAACGTGCTTTAATTAGAAATATTAAGCATGGCACAATAACATGTTTTGCCAGAAGATTCGAAAAAGAAATCAAGAAATTAAAAAAAGAATTTTTTAACAAAAAATTTTTCAAAGTATTAGAGCATGACTACCCGAATAAAAAATTCAATAAAAAAGATTTTAAAATCAAAGATAATTATGCATATTATAAAGAGTTTAGATTTGCTTATTTTATTTATATAAAAGATGCACAAGCCGACAAAGGCATAGACGAAGATTCAATCGACACAATTGTTTATGACGAATTCATGACAAATGATTCAAGATATAATTTTTATCGTGGTGACGAAGTAAAAGACTTTTTCGACATATTCATGACGAAGAAAAGAAAAAAGGCCGACGGCACAGACGCGCAAGTAAAAATATTCATGCTTGGAAATCGTGAATCTTATTTCAATCCATATTATACATATTTTAATTTGCCATATATGAATATTGAATTCACTGGCATTAAAACATTTCGTCATGGTTCTATTGCTTTATTACAGCTTAATACACCAGTTATTGAAGCAAAGACAGATTATGACAAAAAATTGCAATATCTAGTCAAAAATACGCCACTAGAAAAATACTGGAATGGTGAGAACGCAAAAGCATTAAATATGACATTTGCAAAGCCGTCAAAAAATGCGCTTATTTACGCTTGTTTTGATTTTGGTTATTGTGTATCACTTTATACAGAAAAATCAAAAATTTACGTGGTTTCGGGCGTTAGGAAAGACAAAACAATATTTACAAAGAAGCCAAATGCTAAATATAAACATAATTACGTAATATCACAGCGCGATAAACCATTATTTGACATGATGCGAAAATATTACAAGTTAAACCAGATTGAATATGCAGACGCAATTTGTCATGATGCATTTATGAAAATAATTGAATATATTGGCATCTAATGTTATAATATATATGGCATTGTATAAATGCTTGTTTCATAATTTCACGCACAATCCACGAAAGAGTCACAGACAGAATAAAATGTTTGTGGCTTTTTCATTTTGGCATAGCTGCATCATGCTTGCTAGAATTGGCAGAGGCCACAGCAG
>CAMNDS010000123.1 GCA_946535695.1 uncultured Clostridia bacterium
AAAACTCTAGAAGTGCTGGAGAGAAGTGCAATTGAATGCAAATTTTTTGGGTTCGGCTCAGACGGCATGATTGGCGCCGTAAAAAATATCACAAAGATAATTGGCGAAAATACGGATTTTAATGTTCAGTTTTACCCACAGTATGATTCAAAAAAAAGCGGCGGACTTACTATTTCGCATTTAAGATTCAGTAAAGAAAAAATTAAATCTGAATATTATATCGAAAAAGCTGATTATTTAATTTGCAGCAATCCGGAATATATTTTTAAATATGATTTTAATAAAAATCTAAAAAAAAATTCGATTTTTTTGATTAATTCACAAGAAAATATACAAATTCTTGAAAATTTATATAATTTTATTAAAAATAATAATATAATAATTTATATTATAGATGCTAAAAAAATTGCCGAAGATTTAAACTTAAAATCATTTTATGGTATAATTATGCAAGGTGCATTTTTTAAAATTTGTTCAAATTTAAATTTTTATAAACGGAAAGATCTTTTAAAATTAATTATAAAAGATTTTTATTACAAAAAAGACCCAAAATTAATAAATTCTAATATAAATGCTTTTGATATTGCTTTTGAGACTGTCAAAAAAATAGATTTGTGCGAAAAAAATGTAACAAAAAATCCTGAATTTGAAATTAATATGAATGATTTACCGGTTTCTGAAGTTTTAAAATTTTCAAACGGCAACGCACCTGCTGGGAGTTCTTTAAAAAATAAATTTAATAGCAAAAAAATTCCCAATTGGATTCCTGAAAATTGCATTCAGTGCGGGCTTTGTTCTTTAATTTGTCCTCATGGTTGCATCAGAACTTATATTTTTAATAAAAATAATTTTAAAAACTACGAAAATTTAAATTTAAAATTTGCAAATTTACTGGGTGATTCTAAATTTAATTTTTCGATTTATATAAATTCTGATTATTGCACAGGCTGTATGCTATGTTCAAAAATTTGCCCTGGTTTAAAAAATAAAAAAGCGCTTGAAATGACCGAAAATAATAATTATAAAACTGATTTTTTCGAAAAAATTGAAATTCCCGAAGAAATCAAAAATAAATTTTTAGTTAATACAGTAAAAGGCAGTCAATTAAGAGAGCCTTTGATGAGGTTTAGTTCAGCTTGCCCAGGGTGCGGCGAGACGGCGTATGCAAAACTCGTCACTCAGCTTTTTGGCGAGAGATTAATAATTTCAAATGCCACAGGTTGTAGCTCTATTTGGGGCGGCAGCTTTTATGACGCGCCTTATTTAAAAAGTAAAAACGGCTTTTTACCCGCTTGGCAGAATTCGTTATTTGAAAACGCCGCTGAGTTCGGAATCGGCATGCTTGACGCGCATAAAGCAATAAGAAATCAAATTTTAGAAAATATTCAAGAGCTTTTAACTCAAAACATTAATCCTGAATTAAAAAATATATGTTTAGAATATATTCAAACTTTTAATTTAGGTGAAAAAAATTTCGAAATTTCGCAAAAATTAATTAAAATTTTAGAAAATCTTGATTTTTTAAATAAAATAACTGAAAAAATTTTATCTAAAAAAGAATATTTATCAAAAAAATCGTTTTGGATTTTCGGTGGCGATGGCTGGGCGTACGATATAGGCTTTGGTGGGCTTGATCACGTAATAGCTTCGGGTGAAAATATAAACATATTAGTTTTTGATACCGAAATTTATTCGAATACCGGCGGTCAGGCGTCAAAATCCACGCCAAAGCACGCTACGGCTCCGTTTGAACTTGCCGGAAAAACGAAAAATAAAAAGTCGCTTGCCAAAATGATGATGCTTTATGAAAATGCATATATTGCTCAGGTTGCGATTGGCGCTAACCCTGCGCAGTGCGTTAAAGCGTTTTGTGAAGCCGAAAATTATAGCGGCCCTTCGCTGATAATTGCTTACTCGCCATGTATTGGGCACAAAATAGACGGCGGACTTCAAAATTCACTCGAAGCTCAAAAACTCGCAGTAAATTCCGGTTATTTCGACTTATTTAGATATAATCCTGAGAATAAAAATTTAATTTACGATTCAAAATCAGATAAAAATTTAGAATTAAAGTTTTTAGAACAAGAAAAACGTTTTAATCAACGTTAGAAAAATATTGATAAAAATAACATTTTTGGTAATATCGAAAAAAATTTTGAAATTTTTCATTTTTTAACGGGTAGTGCTAAAAAGGTAAAATTTTAGCAACCTCTCCGGCATCGCCAGAGAGAATTTTGAAGCCTTTTAAACTATATTAAGAAAGTATGTTGTTATATTTCTGAATATTTAACACATTCTTTTTCCCAGTTCCCGTTGTCCTTTAAACTTTCAAACCACCAACCGCATCTTGGGCAGCCATGAACATCACGCGGAGAACAGGTTATTACTTTTTCCCATTCATTTTTGCATATAGTACAGTTAAAATGGTATTTTTTCTCCTTTTTATCGTTCTTAATCGAAACGATGTTATTAATACCATTCATTATTCCGGATAACCCTAAAATAACGCTTGCAGCTGTGATAATTAAGTCATCATTTTTTACTTCTGCTCCTTCATCTATTATTTTATAACCTTTAAATGATGCAAGTATTAATCCACCTGCGCCTTGTATAAATGAGAATATGCTGGAAGTAACAGCCATACCCATTGCCTGCGTTTTGAAAGTAGAAGGTAACGCAGAGGATAAAATTGTGAGTGCAGATAAAAATGAACCAACCTTTTTCTTGCTTATCATAAGAAAAACCTCCAAAAAATATTTAATAAAATTTCTTGGAACATAATGATCCAATCATTTTAATTATAATTTTTTAGAATAATTTATCAATAGTTTTATCTTTAAATTTAAAAAATTAAAAATATAAATAATGAAAATATTAAATTTCTTTCGAAACTTAAAAGTTAAATCGAAAGTGCTCTCTCCGGCGGTGCCGGATGAAATGATGCAAATCCTTTATGTTGCTACATTATATAACTTCCATGAATCATTAACGTATCCACTTTTAACATTGCCTTGTTCTCATTTTTATTGAATTTAGTTTTTTAATATATTAAAATAAGCATTGTAGCTTGGAAACGCGGGTTCATCTTGACTTGCCCTCGAGTTTCGAGGAAAAGTGAGGTGATTAAGTGCTCGATTGGCTTATATTTTTCTCCAAAGTTTTCAAATTTGTTTACTTTGAATTGAAAAAAAATAAAAAAGCAATCGACGGCCGCGGCACAAACGCGGTCGTCAAAATAAAAAGTAAAATTTTTCATTGATGAACCCATGACCAAGTCACGCTCTTATTATATCATAAAGTTTTGAAAGGTATTGCCAAACAATATAGAAAGGCTAGTAAAAGAAAGCAAATAAAGAAACAGAAAAAGAAATCATGGAAAGAGAACG
>CAMNDS010000124.1 GCA_946535695.1 uncultured Clostridia bacterium
CTGGTTCTTCAGAATATCCTATAGTTTCCATGCAAAACCACAAGTACCTTCCTTTAAGACGAAAAAGAGGTACACACTCAGGATTTTCAAATTTAACAGCATCAATTTTATCAAAAAGTTCAAATTTAGTATTAAAATTGGAACTGCTACGCAAAAATTTGTCTATATCTATTTTTTCTGCATTTTCGCCAAGATATGCAATTACGTTTTTAGAATCACTGGCAAAAATTCTAAAAATAACTTTGCAATTTGGATTAACATGTAGCTTAGCTTTAAGTACTCCCCAAGACATACCAAATTCATCACTATCCAAACATTTTGAAAAAAACGCAGAATTTGAGCCATTTTCCGATAAAAAGTACAAACAATGGTCTTTTACTTTGGTACCATAAGAGTAACTATGCTTTTTCCAGTCAGAATTTCTATTAAATACAAAGCTCTTAGTGCCTAAAGACAAAATTTCCCTCCAAAAATTACTAACTATTGCATTATTACAAATTCAAACATATAAATCAAGATGTTTTGAATAAAAAAAATCTAATTTTTTCGATTAAATTCATCAAATTGTACAATTTAAAAGGTAAAACGCTACTGAAAAAATCTGTTCCTTCAGTGTTGTAGCAAACATCTGATCTTTTTACTTGAATGTAAGCTTTTAAATATTTAATTTATTGCTAAAAAAAGATAAATATTTTCTCCGGCAACGCCGGAGAAAATAATGTGAATCCTTATTATCTATCTACTTTTATCAATGCCAATATTTAATAAATTTCTAACTTTTTTTGGATTCTTTAATTAAAAACCAAGCACTGCCAACTAGTGTACCGATGATATAGCCAATTAGTATGCCAACAGCTATATAATCTACTGCTAATGTTCTGTATAATTTGACGATGCAATAAATTACAAAAGCAGGTCCTATCAAAAAGCTAAAACCTATACCTGTAATTAAAGAAACAAACAGTAACATAAAAAAATTTTTCAAAATATTAATCACAAGTAACCTACTACGTTTAAACTTATCTAATTGTAAATAGTAAGCAAAAAACAATCAACAATATATAGAGAATTAACTTGAAAAAAATATACAAAAACTTCTCTACCAGCACCGATGAAAAAGATATCTGTGCAAAGCCATAAAAAATTTAATAAATTATCAAAATTTTAAAATTCTTGTTGCTTTTAATTTTTTTTATAAAAAATATTTTTATATTTAATAATATTTTGATTGAAATTTTTATTTTGATTGGTTACAATTGGCGGGATATCTTTAGGATATCAGATAAATTTTATTTGTAGGGGGTTGATTTTAATAACTAGAACATATAATTTATATTTTCTTATTATTTAATTAATGGTATATTTTTATAATATCAAATAAATTTTATTTGGAGGATTTATGATTAAAAATCGAGCAATGCTTTCGTCAATTATGCTATCTTTTATTTTTTCTTGTACTAATTTTGTCAATGCAAAGGAAATAAATACATCAGTAAGTAATTCGCAGGAAAAAAACGACAATTCGACAAAAACAAGTTTTGGTAAAGTCACTCCTATTCAAAAATTTTTAGAAGGATTTACTATTCCAAGTATTATTCAAAAGCCGTTAACAGAAAACGAATGTTTTCAAGAAGGTTTAAAAAATCTTAACGAAGACAATGAATGCAAACCTCAAGGAGTTATGATTCATTCCACTGCTTCGCCTGGAATAATGTCGGAGGAATGGTTCAAACATTGGAATAAGCCGAAAGTAGAAGTTGGCGTTCACTTTTTTGTGGACGATAAGTTTATATATAATTATCTTCCGTGTAATTTTCGATCTTGGCATTGCGGCAACACTGGTAATAATACACATATTTCAGTTGAAATGTGCGAACCTGTAGGTATTTTATACGATGAAAAACATAATGCTATTTTAGAGCCTTATAATCCAGAAACACAAGAAACTAAACACAAGCAAGATGAAAAAAATACCACTAAGTGCACGCATAAAGAATACTTTGAAAAAGCGTGGAAAAATTTGGTCTATCTTTGTTGCTGTTTGTGCAAAACATTTGGGATTAATGTTGATAAAAACGCTGATAAACAATCAAGCGAGCAAAATCCCAACGAGAAATTTAATATAATAAGCCACAAAGAAGGAAATTTAAGTGGCATAGCTTCAAATCATGGCGACCCTGATCATTGGTGGAAGTTTTTCGGTAAAAACATGGATAATTTCAGAAACGACGTAAAGCTAGCATTATCAAGCGGTTGGGGAATTAAATTAGATAATTTAACCATACAAAAAAAAGCTGAAAAAAGCTAAAAAACGAAAAAAATTGAAAAATTTTTCAAAAAAGTGTTGACAAACAAATTATTTGTGATATAGTATTTGATAGTTGGTATTTGTGACGCCGGTGAGCCACCTGTTCCCATTCCGAACACAGAAGTTAAGCCCGGTAGTGCCGAAGATACTTGTCTGGTGACGGACTGGGAAAATAGGTAGATGCCAACTTTTTTTGTTATTAAAATTTGTAAAAATAAAATTATTAGGATCGAATGGAAAATAATCAAAGTTTGTTATTGAATAAAAATGATCAAATATCTATCGACGATTTTACAAAAATCCAATTAGTAGTTGCAAAAGTTTTGGAATGTGAAGCAATAAAAAAATCAAAAAAATTATTAAAATTAACTTTAAATGATGGAAATTCCGAAAGGATTGTAGTTTCTGGAATTTCCGAGTATTATTTGCCAAGCGAGCTTGTGGGGCATAATGTCGTTTTGATATCGAACTTAAAACCCGCAAAACTTTGTGGCGTCGAAAGTAATGGAATGATATTGGCAGTAAAACACGGTGAAGTTGTAAAAGTAATAATGATGGATGACATGCCGGCTGGAAGTAAAATAAGTTAATTATAAATGAAAAAAATATATGAAATTAAATCAAAATCTGAATCTGACGTTAGTGAACATTGTTTGTTTTTATATTTTTGCAGATTTATTTTATTAATAGTCTTTTTAATTTTATTATTTCCTGTTATCAATGGTTTAATTTATTGGAGTTTTAGTAATACTTTCTTTGTTAAGAATGAATATTATGAATTTTTTAATCTTATTTTTTCAGGCGTGGAAATAATTTTCACAGATGTCCGAATAAACTTTTTAATGACAATTTTGATGACTGTGTTATATTTTCTTATATTCCCAATTTTTAAATATTCACTTAATAAACTTATTTTAAAAATAGTAAATGGTGAAAAGTATAAATTTTCAGATTTTTTCCGTTCGTATGTTAATTTTAAAATTTATAGAAAATTTCTATTATTACATGTTATCAAATCGACACCATTTTTAATTGTTTTAATGCTTTTTGATATTAGTGATTATTTAACATTTAG
>CAMNDS010000125.1 GCA_946535695.1 uncultured Clostridia bacterium
CTTTACATGCGCTTTCCAAAACCTGTCCCAGAGTTTTGTTATCCTTTGGAATATCCTTCCCACATAGACCATCATCACTTTTGATATCATTATTTTGCAGAATACCCTCAACTCCTAAAGTCAATACTTGTTTTTGAAATTTTTCAAAATTTTTCACGGCTCGATCGTTTGAAGAAAATTGCTGTTTAAATTTTTGGGTGTTTTCGTTAAAATACTTACCCTTCTCGAAGCCTTTATTTGGCGCAGACTTTAATGGTTCCGGTTCAGATACTTTCTGGCTTTCTTTATTTTTATCTTGTGACGGTTCACCCGGTTTTTTCTTTTTATTTCTGTTACGAACAAGTTCTGTGAAAGAATATTTACCGGTAAACAAAGTCTTAGGCTTATCCCCCCTGGCTAAAGCAATACCCTCGTTGTACGCTTCAGCAGCAATAACAGTAGCGCCAAGAGTCACTAATACTTTTTCCCCAACAGACAAACCTTTTTTATTTGTCGTGCTATTAATTTTAGAAGTCACCCCCCTTACTGCCGCAACGGGTTGCGAGCTTTTTTCCATTGCTTGAGATTTTCCACTAAAAAGTGATGCACATGCCAATGTAACTGCAATTTTGCGTTTGTCAAATTTAGACATAAAAATACCTCCAAAAAATAATATTGTTACGTACACATAATAGTGCAGTGCACACCACTTATTATATCTATAAAAAAATTTTTGTCAAGCAAAATCCGCCAAATGGACTTTTTTCGAAACTGAAAAATTAAATTAAAAGAATTCTCTCCGGCGCCGCCGGAGAGAATGTTACCGGTTTTGAAAAAAATCCATTTTTTTAAGATATAATCCCGTGTATGAATTTGGGTTTTCAGCAACTTCTTCGGGAGTGCCTTTTGCAATTATATTTCCGCCGTTATCACCGCCTTCTGGGCCTAAATCGATTATATAATCGCAAGTTTTAATTAAATCTAAATTATGCTCTATCAAGAGTACAGTATTTTTCATATCGACAAGTTTTTGCAAGACTAAAACAAGCTTATGAACGTCAGCAATATGAAGTCCGGTTGTAGGTTCATCGAGAATATAGAGAGTTTTTCCGGTTGATTTTTTCGAAAGCTCAGAAGCAAGCTTAACTCTTTGAGCTTCGCCGCCTGACAAAGTAGTAGCAGACTGACCAAGCTTTATATAACCAAGACCTACTTCTTGCAAAGTTTCTATTTTTCGTTTTATTTTGGGAATATTTTCAAAAAAATTCAAAGCTTCATCGACAGTCATATCTAAAACGTCGCTGATATTTTTATTTTTGTATTTTATCAAAAGCGTTTCTCGGCTGTATCTTTTGCCCTTGCAGACTTCGCAGGGAACATAAATATCAGACAAAAAATGCATTTCGATTTTAAGTATCCCATCGCCCTGACAAGCTTCGCATCTGCCGCCTTTAACGTTAAACGAAAATCGGCTCGAACTAAACCCGCGAGATTTTGCATCGCTAGTTGCAGCAAAAAGCTCACGAATATCAGTAAAAACGCCCGTATAAGTTGCGGGATTCGAGCGCGGTGTGCGACCGATTGGAGACTGGCTTATATTGATTACTTTATCAAAATTTTCGATACCCAGAATTTCTTTATGCTTGCCTGATTTTAATTTTGATTTATTAAGTTTGCAAGATAATTCTTTATAAATTATTTCATTTACCAAAGTAGATTTTCCCGAACCCGAAATACCGGTAACGCACGTCATAGTTCCGGCGGGGATTTCGACATCGATATTTTTAAGATTATTTTGAGAAGCTCCGATAATTTCTAAAAATTTGCCGTTTCCTGATCGCCTGTTTTTCGGAACAGGAATAAATTTTTTGCCGCTTAAATACTGGCCTGTTATAGATTCCGGGCAATTTTTTATATCATCAACAGTACCCGCGCAAGTTATATAGCCGCCACTAATTCCGGAGCCTGGACCGACATCGACTATAAAATCCGCAGCATACATTGTTTCTTCATCGTGTTCGACGACTATAACAGTATTACCTAAGTCTCGTAATTTTTTAAGCGTCTCGATAAGTTTTCCGTTATCTCTCTGGTGCAGCCCGATGCTTGGCTCGTCAAGAATATATAAAACTCCCGTAAGTGAAGAGCCGATTTGCGTTGCAAGTCTGATTCTCTGGCTCTCTCCCCCCGAAAGTGTTCCGGCTTGGCGCGAAAGAGTTAAATATTCAAGCCCAACGTTTTTTAAAAATTCAAGTCTTGAATTTATTTCTTTTAAAATCGGCTGCGCAATAATTTTTTCTTTTTCGCCGAGTTTTAAATTTTTAATAAATATTAAAGATTCTTTTATAGATTTATCGCAAAAATCCGAAATATTAATTCCACTAACAGTAACTGCCAGACTATTTCTCGAAAGTCTCTTTCCGGAACATTCACTACACGAAATCTCACTTATAAAAGTTTCGATTTCGGATTTTATCCAATTGCTTTGAGTTTCTCGGAATCTTCGCTCAAGATTATTTATTATTCCCTCGAAAGTATTTTTATATTTTGCCTCGCCATAATCGCTTTTTCTCACAAGCTCGAGCATTTCGCCTTTTGTACCGTATAAAATAATATCAATAATTTTTTTTGGGAGCTCACAAATCGGGGTGCCGAGCGAAAAATTGTATTTTTTGGCAAGCGCTTCAAAATACATGTTTGCAATAGTATTACCTGCCATTGACCAGCCGCTGCCTTTGATTCCGCCTTCGTTTATCGATTTTGTTTTATCAGGAATAATAAGATCGGGGTCGATTTTCATAAAGACTCCCAGACCCGTGCATTTTTTGCAGGCTCCAAACGGACTGTTAAACGAAAACATTCTGGGTTCGAGCGCTTCAAAACTTATATCATGATCTGGGCAAGAAAAATTTTTTGAAAATAAAAAATCTTTTTCGTTATCTAAATTTATTATAACTAAACCGTTTGAAAAATTAGTCGCCGTTTCGATAGCTTCTGCAAGTCTTGAGCGAATTTCTTGATTAATAATTAATCTATCGATAATTATTTCGATATTATGCTTTTTATTTTTTTCAAGATTAATATTTTCTGATAAATCAAAAATTTCGCCGTCGACTCTTATTCTTACGAATCCGTTTTTTCTTATATTTTCTATTTCTTTTACGAAAGTTCCTTTTTTGCCGCGAGCAATCGGCGATAAAACCTGAATTTTTTTATTTTCGCCAAAATTCATGACTTTATCTACGATCTGGTCAATAGTCTGATGTGAGATTTCACGCATACAAACAGGGCAATGCGGAATGCCGATTCGAGCATATAATAATCTTAAATAATCATAAATTTCTGTAATAGTCCCAACAGTCGACC
>CAMNDS010000126.1 GCA_946535695.1 uncultured Clostridia bacterium
AAATATCCAAACAACTTTTGTATTTATTAACTGCACTTGATATACAATATACGCCGTCTTTTAATGAAGAATTTTTGCTGCAATAAGCCGAAAATTCCAACTTTTTAATATAATCTTGTATATAATTCGGACATTTTTTCACATTTTCGAGAGTTAAAATATCTGAACCAAATGAATCTAAAATTTCTTGGGCATACGGCAATATATATATTATTTTAAAATATTTTAAAAAGCAAATTATGAGCGTTATTAAATCAACTTCTCTATTTTTTAAGCAATTTTGTTGTCTCCAACTCTCACATATTTTTTTAAATATTTTATTTTCAATAAAGTGTTCCCATATTTGATGTCCTGTTTTACTTAGTGCAATGGACATAAGTGAACCATTTCTTTCTTGCCTGTAATTATAAAACTTTGCGGGTATTATTTTTATTTTTTTAGCACTGCCTAAAACCATATATACGAAGCAATCATCTTCTCCAGGAGTGACATTTTCAATAAATCTTAATTTATATTTCTGGATTATTTCATATTTAAAAAACTTATTCCAAACAACACTTCCGTATCGCCGATTATAAATATAATCTTTACAAGAAATCACTTTGGAATCTGAAAAATCTATATTATTAGCATAATTATCACTTCCATCTTTGAAACCCCTATAACCAAATTGCAGTATATCTACATCGCCGTTTTTGGCGTAATTATAAGCTGTTTCGTATGCGCGAATATCCAAATAATCGTCGGAATCGGCAAAAGTTATATATTCTCCTTTTGCGATGTCGAGCCCCGCGTTGCGCGCCCTGGAGACGCCGCCGTTTTTTTGGTGTATAACTTTGACTTTAACTTTTTCTTTATATTTGTCTGCATATTCATCTAAAATTTTCCCGCAATTATCAGGCGAGCCGTCGTCTACAGCAATTATTTCTATTCCTTTTAAAGTTTGATTAACTAAACTATCCATGCATTCTCGGAGCCAAGGTTCGACCTTATAAACCGGCACAATAACCGAAACTTTTGGCCTTTCTTCGTTATTTATATTTTCTTTAGCTTTGATTGTAAAAAATGATGTACCAAACATAAAATATAGAAAAGATAAAAAACAAGCAAAATATTTTTTGATATTTATTAACATAAAGTTTCCTATTCTTATTAAAAATAAATATATTAATTTACTAAAAACTATTCTCGGATATTGTCTCAAATTTAACTTCCTTTGCCTTCAATGCCTTTTCCAAAGGATTACCCTCAGTTCTATTATGAAAGTATACATCAATGTCAACATCGTGCACTTCATCTATAAGTGCTTCAGCAGCCTTTTGAAGAACATCTGGGTGATTGGCAAACGAACGACCCCCGGGGAGCCAAGCGTGGAGTGCAAACGGTTTTCCAGATACTATACGTCTTAATTTAGCTAATTTACCTATCATTTTCATCTGGTGCACTTGGATTGTCATACAAATCGGGTTGCATAACTTCTTTATTTTTTCTGCGTCTTTTTCATCCCACCACCCACGCATACCCTGCATACAAGGGGCAGCTGCGAAAATCTGAATCATTGGTGTACCGTCGTTGCAAAGAACCCATTGGAAATTTAGTTTAAAATTACGAATATTTTGTGTCACAGCACTAATCAGCGCTTTCCAATTTTCTCCATTAAAAGAATCAGAATAATAAGCACGAGCCAAATTGAGATATCCGTGTTGGTAAAGCACGTGGCCTTTGCTGACGGACAAATTAATCAGTTCTCTACCCAAAACATTATCAATAGCATCGTTTAATTTATTTTTAAGATACGATGATATACGTAACATAGCATACAAATACGCACTCAGTGATATTCTTGGCCCTTGTGTACCATCGTGCAACCAGTTAGGTAACGATGAAAAATCATCATCGTACGATTCTAAAGCATTATACTGGCTACAAACGACTGCCATCGAGTTTTCAGCGCTTTTATACTTGAAGAAATCAGTTCCAGGTATTTCACCATGCTCTTCAACGCTATAAAAACGCGCGCCGGGCATCTTAGAATTATTTTGTACACTTTTAATTAAACTATCAAGTTGCTCTTCTGTCGTATATTTTAAATGCATGAATCCGCCATAGACCAATTTGTCAATATCTTCTTCAAGCTTCGTTCTCTTTTCGCTACTTTTATACGGGTAACTATGGGTCTCTGCCAATTTATCATTCTTATATTTGACTTTATAAAAATCATTAAAATATATACCGCCTTGTATATTTGAACTGATTTTTATAATACTTTTGGGAATCACTGGTGACTTAAGATATCTTTTCAAAAGTTCATCGGAAAGAATATCACTTTTATTGATTTTATCATTATCGTCTACACCGATTAATTTATTCAAATTATTTTGTTTATCTTTATCGTTAATTTTATCACTATTGTTGTTATTAAAATAATTAAAAATCTTAATAATAGCAAAAATTAAAGCACCAGTTCCTACTGTAAAACCAGCCGCAATTAAATATTTTTTTAAATTTTCTATATCTTCGAATTGTGTCAAATTTTTTGGTTGACATTTTCCCCCGGTAGGTAATTCGTCTGAAGCTTTTATTGACTTAATTTCTTTCACTCCAGAAGTTTTGCCCTCTAAAACAGATATAGCTGCAAGCAACATTGCTAATTTTTTTTTACTAAACTTATTCATAAAAATTCCTCCTACATATTCTAAAGTCAAAGACAAAAAATTAGTTTCATAATCAGATAACACAACGCCGTTAAATTGTACAATAAAAAAAATAATTTATCAAAACATGAGGCATTGCAAAAATATGATAGAAATATAAAAATGAGAAATGGAAAACAAAACTGCTCTGATTGGGCTTTTGCGCGAAATTATCGACATTCCTGAGGAAGAGTACGCTCACATTGAGATTATCGATCCGAATTTGCGAGTTAACAAATCATATGGTAAAAGTAGTATTTTAGACATAAAATTGACAACTAAAAGTGGTCAACGGATCAATGTGGAGATCCAAATTAGAAAAGCCTCTGATTTGAAGCAGCGAATTTTGTTTTACGCTTCGAAAATGATCGCCGAGCAGTTGACAGAGGGAGAAAAATATGATAAAATAAAAAAAGTTATAAGCATAATGATCTGCACTGATCATAATTTGATAGAGGACAGCAAAGAATATCATAATAAAAGAATATCATAATAGGTACTTTCTTTACGATAAAAATACGAACTCAACTTTTACAGATTTGCTAGAAATTGACATATTAGAGTTCAAAAAAGTACCGGAAAAAGATAAGAGTAATTTAGCAACATGGTTAAGAT
>CAMNDS010000127.1 GCA_946535695.1 uncultured Clostridia bacterium
CTTCTTCGCTTATTTTTGCTTTATCTTGTGGACTATTTTCTAAACTATTATTTGATTTATTCGGATCGCTCTTAATTTCTTGATCTTTTAGGCTATTTTCCGAACTATTACTATTTTCCTTCTTTTTCTCAATATTCGGCGTTTTATTTGGATCGCTACAACTTTCTTTTTTACCCAAGTACTTAACACCTAAAATTGTAAAGACAACCACGGAAGCAACCACAAGAGATGCAGCAGCTATTATTCCCAATTTTTGATTTTTGCTAAGCCCCTGTTTGGACTGATTATTACGAGAAGTCGCCCCTACTGCCGCAACGGTTTGCGGGGTTTGAGCTTTGTTTGTATCCATGGCCTGAATTTTAACACCTAAAATCGACGTGCAAGCGAGTGCAAACGCAATTTTCTTTCTGCTAAATTTCTTCATAGAAATCGCCCTCCAAAAGTCTCCAAAAATTCGAAATATAAGTACTCATGACCCGTAACGTAACACTATCATTCGTACTATATAGCATTATAAATATAGAAGTAAATTTGTCAAGGTAAAAATTAAAAAATTTTTTTAATAGTAAAAATTAGCCTTCTGCATAGTTGGAGGAAATGATATAAGTCCTTTGTGTTGCTATATTTTACACAAATATAATCTTTTGTTAATTATTATTATCTATCCGCTTTTAGCAATGCTATAAACTATAGCTCAATTTATATCTATTCGAGATTTTAGACATGTTCTTAAGATTATTTCTGTAATTTTGTGGTTTTACACCAATAATTGGACTTGATATCTTTTGAAAATTATGATACATTATCAAATACGCGTTTAGCGTTTGTTTGTAAAGGAGGAGATGTTATGTATTCGAAGAAGACTGTTATTATAAGTCAGGCAGGGCTTTATGGTAAATCGGCAACAAAATTTATTCAATTGGCAAATAATTTTAAAAGCACCTTATTTATTGAGTATGAAAATAAAAGGGCTAATGCCAAGAGCCTTTTGGGTATTCTTTCTTTGGCACTTCCAAATGGTTGCGAGATAGCGATTACTGGCAGTGGTGTGGATGAACATGAGGCTGTTGATAAATTGATTAAATTTATTGATTCTGGGTTTATTAGTGAAGAAGAATATGTAGAAGATAATGCTGTAATTGGTGATGTTAAACCCGGTAAGTAAATTTTTTTTATGATATTTTGACTTGAAAAAGATAATACTTGAAAAATTTAGTTTTTCTCCGGTCAATAGCCGGAGAGAGTTTTTTTCAGTTGTAACTAAATAAAAAAATCCTAGGGTTAGTTCTAGAGTTTTTATTGAATTCTTTTCTAAATCAAATTGTCAATAGACTTCTTTCGAAACTGATAATTTGTACTGAAAAAATTCTCCGGAATTGCCGGAGGAAACATCTATCTTTTTTGGCAATACCGAGTGAAAAAAATTGTCTTGTCAATTTTATGATTTTGTGTTATAGTGTTATAATGATATTTTTAGAAAATATACTTTAGCATTGGAGGGTTATGAATAATTTTTCTGATAAAAAAGGCGATTCGTTTGCAAAAGGTGCGTTTATAATCACGCTTGGCATGCTTGCTGTTAAATTTTTTGGTGCTATTTTTAAAGTCCCGCTTATGTCTATTTTAGGTGGCGAGGGAAGTGCGTATTTTGTTGGAGCTTATAATTTTTACAGTCCTATTTATGCACTTTCAACTGCAGGACTCCCTATTGCAATTTCAAAACTAGTTGCTGAAAATGCGGCACTTGGAAGGTTTCGAGATGTCAGAAAAATTCGAAAAGTTTCCATTCCAATTTTTTTAGTCACTGGAACTATCGGATTTTTATTGGTCGCGGTAGGTTCTTTCATATATGCCAAAGTGTCAAAAGCTCCGGATGCCGTTTATTCCGTTATAATGCTCGCCCCGGCATTACTATTTTCATGTTTGATGTCAAGCCACAGAGGATACTATGAGGGGCTCAGAAATATGGCTCCTACTGCGGTTTCAGAGGTTATAGAGTCACTTGGGAAAATAATTTTCGGGCTCTCACTTTCATATTTGACTATTTGGCTTGGCACTAAAGAATATCAAAAAAAAGGCACTATTTTTGGTGTTTACTATGATAACATCGTCCAAGCAAAAGGGAAACTCTTGGCATTTGCTTCGGCTGCCGCAATACTCGGTGTTGCTATCAGTGCAGCTGTTGCCTTTTTATATATTTCAATGCGATATAAAATAAAAGGCGACAACATAACACAAGAAGAACTGGCGAATTCACCAAAACCCAAAAGATTTAGAATTATTTTAAAAGAAATAATCAAAATTTCGCTGCCAGTTGGATTTGGTGCTATAGTTATGAACCTTGCAGGAGTAATAGATTCGATTTTGGTGCAGAGAAGGCTCGCGGACGTTGCGGCAAATTCACTTGATAAACTAAAAAGTATATATGGTCAATTTATTCCACAAGAAGCTTTAATCAGAAATAACGTACATTTGTTTCTTTCGGGATGCTTTGGTTTTACGTCTACAATAGCTATGTTTTTGCCTACAATTGCGATAGGATTGGCTGTCAGCACTCTTCCTTCAGTCACAACCGCATGGACACTTGGGGATAAGAAAAATATAAGAAAAAGCATTGAAAAAATCTTAAAAATAACGTCTGTAATTTCAATTCCTATGGGGTTTGGCATATCTTCTTTGTCACTTCCAATTTTAGATTTGATTTATAATACATTGCATGCGGGCGAGCACGTTGGTGAAATTTACATCGGCTCACAAATAATGACAGTTTCAGGCATCGGCGCGATTTTTATAGCTTTTAGCATGCCTATTTGTAGTATGTTACAAGCAATTGGCAGGGCAGATTTACCTTTAAAAATCGTAAGCATTGGTGTTATAATAAAAATATTTTTAAATTATATATTAGTCGGAGTTCCCGAGATAAACATTCAAGGAGCGGCTTTTGGTACACTTGTGTGTTATATCTTTGTTTTTACTTTTGCACTTATCGCACTTTGCAGAAATACTAAAATAAAAATTAATTTTATTTCGATTTTTATAAAGCCATGTATCGCTGGATTAATATGTGCATTCTCAGCAAATTTATTTTATAAAATTTTGTATAAATTTATAAACTTGAAATTTGCAACGATAGTTTCGATAATTTTATCTGCTGCAGTTTATTTTATTATGATTTTTTTACTAAAAACTATTACTAAAGAAGAAA
>CAMNDS010000128.1 GCA_946535695.1 uncultured Clostridia bacterium
GTAATGCCAGAGTAATTTCAAATAATTATGTTACCTTTGCAGTATTGAGTAGTAAAGGTGGGAAAAGAAATATAGAGACAATTGAAGATTGCAAAAAACATCTTAGTTTTGAATCTTTTAAGAATATATTTAATGGTGAATATCAAGTAAAAAATCTTGAAATACTTTCTGATGATTCTAGAATTACTTTTAAGTTTTTAATTGCTGCTAATATTATGATAAATGTTTCGTTTGAAAGTGAAGATTATGGTTTATCGGGAAAATCTCCTTATAAGAATGATACTTGTGCAGAAAGCTATTGGACATTTTTAAGAATAACTAGCGGTACTTGTTCCTGTGATTTTAGATTTACAGATGTCAAAAGAGATTTTGGCTTGGAATTTTAGCATTATATTTATTACAAAACTTAAAAACCAAAGTTTGCTTTTAAAACAATAGACATCACTTCGGCGGTGCCGGAAAAAGATTTTTTAACTTGAAGTAATTATAAATGGAGCGGGAAACGGGATTCGAACCCGCGACATTCAGCTTGGGAAGCTGACGCTCTACCTCTGAACTATTCCCGCAAGAGCCTCGCTATTGTAGCAAGTTTGAAAAATATTTTCAATAGCAGATGCAAAAATTTTACACCTAAAAATTCAAATTCAATTTGAGATTTTATTTGCATTTTATCCGAATAAAAACAAGGATATGAAAATATTTTTATACTTTTACCCGACGTTAATTTTGAATTATTACTTATGATATCAATTACAGACTGAATAATTGAATAATTTAATGCAGAATCTTTTGCATTATTTGATGAAACTTTAATTAAAACATAAATTTTTTTAAAATTTAAATTTTCTAAAATATTTTTTAAGCAATAAATAATTAAATTAATTATTTTAGGCATTTTTTTTATAATTTTAAAATAATTAATTGTCGGTTTTTTTCTACTTATCGATTTCTTTCTACTGATTTTTTGAGGCTGTCTATTTCTTTTTTTATAGACTTCAAATTTTAATAAAAACACCGATATTTTTATCGACTTAATTTCATTATCGAAAAATATACTAACGTCGAACGGCAAAAATAAAATAATTGACAAAATAATTGTGAGTACAATCAGTATAATTAATAATATCAATTTTTTAACCTTAGAAAAATAAATGGAATTCCAGCTATCATTTTTATAGATTTATAAACTGCATTGCTAATTATTTGCAGTGGAATATCAAAAAATCCGAAAAGCAGCATTATGAATAAAATTGTGGATATTAAAAAATAATTTTTCTTATATTTTTCTAAATATCTGCTAGGTATAAAAGCCTCACAAATTTTAAAACCGTCTAAAGAGGGAATAGGCAATAGATTTATGACAGTTAAAACAACATTTATTTCTATAAGAAATTCTATCACATGTGCAAACCAACTCAAGCGCAATTCGTACATAAATGTAAGCATAGTGATAATATTAAATATAATACCCAAAATGATACCTGAAAAAAATGTAAAAGCTGTTCCTGCTAGATAAACAAAAACATATTCGCTTTTATTGTCGGGTTCAGTTACAAAATATGGAATTTTTTTTGACCAGCCGTACTTAAAAAAAAGCATAAAAAGTGCTCCTAAAGGATCGAAAAAATCGAAAAAAGGATATGATTTAAACTTAAATTTTATTCCTGAAAAGACGTGCGAAAGCCAAATATGCGCAATTTCTCTCATCGGCAAAACAAAAATAATACCAATGACCAATGCCGTAATTCTTGCAGTCAACAAAGAAAAATTTAAATTTGAATCCAAAAACCAAAGTTCGAACATTAATAGCCTCAAATAACTTTTTATTTTAAAATTTTTGATTAATAAAACCGACAACAATACAGGTGAGATTATAAAACTTAAAATTCTAAATTGCAATATAAATTTGAGTTTTTACTTTGTTGCAGTCAGTACTTTTTTTTTAATAATTGATCAAAAGTGTTTTTTATTAACTGTATTTTCTTCACTTATTCATGAAATTGGTCACATTTTTGCTATAATAAATTGCGGGGAAAAAATATCTAAAATAAAAATCAATGCTTTTAGTATAGATATAGAACAAAATTATAATTATAACACATCTGAAAAAAAGGAACTTTTTATACTTTTATGCGGCCCTATTACAAATTTATCACTTTTTTTGATTTTTATTATATCATATAAAATTTTAAATTTTAATATATTTAAAATCTTTAGCATTCAAAATCTAATTATAGGTATTTTAAACTTAATGCCTATTTACTCTCTTGACGGCGGACAAATTTTGCTGATATTTTTAAGACGTAGATTCAATGTTAATGTTGCGGATAAAATTTTATTTATAATTTCGATAATTTTTATATTACCAATAACTACTTTAAGCTTTTTTCTGATTATAAAATCAAATTTTAATTTTTCACTTTTAATTTTAATTTTTTATTTAATATCTCTGTTTTTAAAAAATGGCTAATATACTTGTTTCGAAAATAGAATTCTTTCAAAACTGAAAAATTAAATTTGTAATACTCCCTCCAGCAGAGTCGGAGAGAACGTCTGTTACCAGTTTCGAAAAAAGTCTAATGAAAAATTAAACAAAAAAGAATTCTACGACACCTATGGAGCGAGATCGAAATTTTTTCCTTTTTTCAAGTATGCATACTAATTGTTAAAAAAATTTAATTTTAAAAATATATACGATAGCAAAATGTGAATAAACACTCCAAAAGTAGAAATTATCAAAATTTTACCAAGATCTTTTATATATGATTTTAATCTTAAAGATGATAAATTATCATTTTCATGAATTATTTTTTTTATAATTAATATATTTATTTTTGTAGATCTCACAGCAAATAAAATTAAAGCCGCTGAAGATACAAACAACCCTGGCAATAAGGCAAAAATGCCAAATATTAAACCTTTTATCATAAATTTAGAGTATAACGAGTAAATTATTGTACCAATTCCAAATCCTTTTGTAAACACAGATATAAAATTAAATATTATACCGAAAATTGTAAAAGAAAATATAAAAATAATTAATATAATTGAAAATTCTGTAAAAATTATGTTATTAAGTGTTTCTAAATCCCAGAAATTTATTTTTTTAAAAATTAAATTAACAAAAATATTGCTTGGAAGTTTGAAAGTACATCCAATTATTATACCGGCATAAAATAATGCCCATATGGTAAAGTTTAATTT
>CAMNDS010000129.1 GCA_946535695.1 uncultured Clostridia bacterium
CTCATCACACCCCTTAAAATTTAAATTCTTATGATACGTATTGTCGCCTCCTTCCAAAAATCGAATTATATATGTAGTATATACATACTATAAAAGATTGTAAAGCTAATTTTTGTGTATTAATCATAAAAATCATAGTGAATATTTATTTTATGCGTTACAAAATAAATTAATTCTAAAAATAAAGACGCAAAAATTTCTCTCCGGCATGCCGGAGAGAACACTTCTGTTTTAATTTTCAAATTTCGAAAGAAATCTAATGTATAGTTAACAATTTTAGTATTTATCCACCAGTGCCGTAGGAAATATCTATCTTTTTTAGCAATGTCCAGCAAAGTTTTGTATTGAAAAAAATATTTGCTTCACTTATAATTATCAGCATACTATTTGTTATTAATAAAATGTGGTGATAATTTGAATAATAATATATTATCATTAAAAAATATATATATGCAATTTGGTAATGAAGTTATACTTGAAGATTTAAGCCTTGATGTATTGAAAGGTCAATTTTTAACATTGCTCGGTGCTTCGGGTTGCGGGAAAACAACCATTTTAAGAATAATATCCGGATTTTTGCAGCCTTTAAAAGGCAAAGTAATTTTTGAAAATAAAGATATAACTAATTTACCGCCACATAAGCGTGAGGTTAATACTGTTTTTCAAAAATATGCTCTTTTCCCTCACTTAAATATATTTGAAAATATAGCTTTTGGCCTTAGAATAGCTAAAAAATCAAAGCAGGAAATTGAAAATCGAGTGAACGAAATGCTGAAACTTGTAGGACTTTCAAGGATGGCACAAAGATCGGTTAATAATCTTTCGGGAGGTCAGCAACAGCGAGTTGCAGTTGCTAGGGCACTTGCAAATTACCCAAAATTAATTTTACTGGATGAGCCTTTCGCGGCACTCGATTTAAGACTAAAAAAAGATATGCAGTTTGAACTAAAAAAAATACAGGCAAAAACAGGTATAACATTTATTTCGGTAACTCATGATCAAGAAGAAGCACTTTCGATGTCTGATACCGTTGTGGTGTTAGATAGAGGAAGAATTCAACAAATAGGGCCACCAAAAGACATATATAATGAGCCCAAAAATGCTTTTGTAGCTGATTTTATAGGCGAAAGCAACATAATCGACGGAATTATGCTGGAAGATTACTTAGTAAAATTCGTAGGGAAAAAATTTAAGTGTTTAGACAAAGGTTTTGAAAAAGGCGAAAAAGTAGACGTCGTGATAAGGCCGGAAGATATAAAACTTGTGTCGCCTGATGCGGGTCATATATCCGGAGTTGTAACTTCTTCTACATTTAGAGGAGTAAATAACGAGATAATTATAGATGTTGGCGGCTTTAAATGGATGATCCAAACCATTGAATATAAAAATGTTGGTGATATTATTGGTTTAGGGATATCGCCTGAGGATATTCATATAATGAAGAAATCTGAATATTCTTCCGCAATTGGTGATTACAGCTCTTTCAGTGACGAATTTTTTAACGAAAAAGAGGAGATTGACCATTAATTTAAAAATATTTAGCATGCCTTATGTTGTTTGGCTTTTTTTGTTTTCAATTTTGCCTATGGTTTTCGTACTTTACTATAGTATCACAAATCAGGAAAATTATTTTACTCTTGACAATTTTTTTGAAATCGAAAATTATTCAAGAACTTTTGTACGTTCAATCGTATTTTCCAGTATTTCAACTTTAATTTCGTTTTTACTTGGGTATCCTGCAGCTTATGCTATATCAAAGCTTAATAAAAAATTTCAAAAAATAGCTGTTGCGGGCGTGATACTTCAAATGTGGATAAGTTTTTTATTAATTACGTATTCATTAATGACAATTATGGAATCAAATGGAATAATAAATAAATTTTTTAATATTTTTGGAATAGATTATCCTCTTATAAATACAAAGATTGCGGTAATTATCGGAATGGTTTATGGCTCGCTACCATATATGATTTTGCCGATATATTCTTCACTTTCGAAACTTGACCCTAAAATAATAGAAGTAGCGAAAGATCTGGGCGCTAACAAGTTTAAGGTTTTTACAAAAATAATTTTTCCGCTCAGTACTCCCGGAGTTTTATCGGGATTTTTAATGGTATTTGCACCTAATATGAGTGCTTTTGTAATTTCTAAAATGCTTGGTGGTAGTGAAAATATATTAATAGGTGAAATAATAGAGCTGAAATTTTTAGGTGGTCAGTATAATCCTTGGTCAGGTTCCGCCATTTCTTTGATTTTAATGTTTTTTATAATTATTTGCACATCAGTTGTAGGTTATATTATTTATTATAAAAATGTAAGATAAAAAATTATTTTGAGGAAGACATTGCAAAAATGGGAAAAAGCAACCTCCGGCATGGCCGGAGGAAGTACATTTTTTTAGTAATGCCAATTTTAAATATCTATTTTCGATTAACATTGTATATAAAAAAAGGATCAGCGATTTGTTTAGCAAAAACAATTGACTTTAGATTTCTTTAAACCATCCAAAATTTTTTTATCAGCGCACATTAATCATAGTATTTTAGTTCGTTTGACTTATCCATAGCCTGACATTTCCTAGCCAAATTCCAACAAACTGCAGAAAAAATAATACTAAATCCACAATAAATAATTTTTTAAAAATTCATAAAACTTTCCTAAATAAAAATATTTTAATTTTTCAAAATCAATGCATATTTTTAAGAAAAAATTCAAAAATAAATCTTTTGAAGCTCACGATCCCCTCCTATCAAACAAATATTGAGTTTTCCGAGTATGTCAGAATATTTTGAAAAGCCAATGCGTATTCATTAAACTTTATAAAATTTATCAAATAACAAATTTTAGATATATATATTAAAATATCAATTGACTATGAGAATCTATTTTTAAATTCAGATGTTTATAAGCAAGTTTTGTAGCAATTCTGCCGCGTGGAGTCCGATTTAAAAATCCTATTTGCATAAGATACGGTTCATAAACGTCTTCTATTGTAACAGATTCTTCGCCAATAATCGCTGCCAGAGTTTCAAGTCCAACTGGGCCGCCGTTGTAATTTAATATTATTGTTTCTAATAATTTTTTATCGTTTGAATCTAGACCTAAATTATCGATTTCAAGCGAATTTAATGCATGCCTGGCGATTTCAAGTTTAATTTCTCCGCCTGAAATAACCTGGGCAAAATCTCGAACACGTTTTAATA
>CAMNDS010000130.1 GCA_946535695.1 uncultured Clostridia bacterium
CTGAAATCTGATTAATTTTTAAACTAGTCCCCAGAATATTATTCACGCGATTAACTCTTAAATTTAAATTTTTATCAAGATTTTTGTTTAATTTATATATAAATTTATATACAAGCTTTCCACCACATAAATTAATAATTTTTTTTGCAATTAAATTTAAAATATTAAAAGAATTTTCAGAATCTATGCCACGCTCGAATCTAAAAGACGCCAATGTCGAAATTTTAAGTCTTTTAGCAGCTACACGAACAGGAATTTTATTAAAAACAGCTGATTCGATAATTATATTTTTAGTATTTTTGTCAGTTTCAGTAATTTCAGAACCTATAATTCCGGCAAGGCACACGATTTTGTTATTATTTTTTATAATAATATCGCCGTTTTGTAATTTTAAATTTTTATTTGAAAGATCTTTAAAATCGCAAGTATTATTATTCTCGCAAATTTCCAAAGAATTTTCTGAAAATTTGTCTCTGTCGTAAACATGCGTCGGCTGACCGTATTCAAGAGTAATATAATTTGAAATATCAACAACCGGATTTATAGATTCAATCCCAAATAAATTTAATCTATTTTTTATATAATCAGGAGTTTGAACAGTATTATTTATATTTTCGATATAAAAAGTATTATAATTTTCACATAAATTTGTATTAATTTTTACTTCTAATTTTTTTTCTTGAATATTATTAAAATCTCGATAAAAATCAAAAACAGGTTCTTTTAAATTTATATCAAAAAACGAAGCTAGTTCACGAGCAACCCCAAAATGCGAAAGCATATCCGGTCTGTTAGCTTTAACTTCAATCGTTATTAAATAATCGTTCCCAGACATAAAATAATTTTTGACTAATTCTGTTTCTTTTACTTCAAAGCCTAAAATATCTAAAGCTCTTAAAATTTCTTCAAATTCTAAATTTTTATTTAATATTTCCGAAATCCAATTGTATGAAACTACAAACATGTTACTTTTTATCTCCCAAACTCAAAATAGATTTAAAATTAAATTAAATTAAAGCTGATTCCAGATAGAAACATCGTTTTCGTAAAATTTTTTGATTTCGTTCATGCCAAAATAAATCATAGCAAGTCTATTAAGTCCCAAACCAAAAGCAAACCCTGTATATTTTTCAGAATCTATACCTGAATCTTCAAAAACTTTCGGATGGACCATCCCAGAACCTAAAACTGTTATCCATCCGGTTTTCGAACAAGTCGCACAGCCTTTTTTATTGCACTTTGGGCATGACATATCTATTGCTGCACTGGGTTCTGTATACGGATAATAAGTCGGCCTGAATCTTACGTCAGTGCTGCTCCCGAAAATTTCTTTTAAAAGAGTTATAAGTACGAATTTTAAATTGGCAAACGAAATTTTTTCCCCAACAGTCATCCCCTCGACCTGATAAAACATCGGAGTGTGTTGAGTATCAATATCATCGACTCGATAAACCGTTCCTGGCGAAATTATGCTCATCGGCGGCTCGAGTTTTTCCATAGTTCTAATCTGAACTGACGACGTATGTGAGCGCAATAAAACTTTTGGCGAAATTACATAAAAAGTATCTTGCATATCGCGCGCCGGATGATAATGCGGCATGTTTAATTTTTCAAAATTATATCTGTCAAGTTCGATTTCCGGGCCTTGTACGACTGAAAATCCCAGATTTATAAGTACTTTTTCCATTTTTTTATAAAGTTTAATCAGTGGGTGCGAATTGCCGATTTTTATCGATGGCTTAAAAATATACGGATCATAAGAAATATTATCAAAATTTTCGTTAAATAATTTTAAATTTTTTTCTATTTCGGGCTGAATTTTATTTTTGAAATCATTAATTTTTTTGCCAAATAATTTTTTTTCGCTCTCCTCCCCTATTTTCTTGAGTTCAGAATAAAGCTCTTTAAGATATTTTTTTAACTCAGAATTTATTTTTAAAACTTCGTTCTTATTTTTTGCCGCACTAATTTTTGATAAAAAGTTATTTTCATAGAATTCCAACTTTAATTGTCTCCTTTTATTATAAAGTATAAACCATTTCCAGTTTCACACGTGCTTGTACTAATTTCATTTTCATTTTCGTTAATTTGATCAATAGCAACATAAACGCCGTTTTTATCGAGATCCTGAATTTCAATACGGGTTTTTTTGTTTTCTTGTAATCCTTCAAATTTTAATTTTTGAATAAATTCATTTACATAATAATTATCTTTCTCAAAAGTTCTTTGCCAAGAGTAACTGTTATCACCATGTGTTAAACATTTTAAATAAGCAAACTTGGATGATGCGTTTTCAAAAACACGTTTTATTTCTTTCAAATCATCGAACTTAAGTTTATCATTATTAATCAATTCAGTAAATTTCGGATTATCAGTAATATTCCCCCCAGCCACTCTTTTATTATTATTTAATTTATATTTATAAGAAAATACTTGTGTTATTTTTTTACAATTAATAAATTTTTGGTATAATGCCCAGTATATTCCATCTGAATTTTTATCTTCTTTGTTTTCTTCTTCAACATCTTCTTGAATAATATTTTTTGCAACCATACTGTATTTAATATTTTGACTTTTATCATCACTTATTTTCTTTTTATTATAATTTTTTCCTCTTGAATTATTACCAACATCTGTTGATTTTTTATTTTTATCCTTTTTACCAATAATACCGGCACCCCGTAGCGAAAGAAGTATTGTACCGGTTAAAAGTACTGCTCCAGCAGCAACCGCCGGTCCCATAATTTTAGGGTTTTTATAAAATTTTTTGTTATCAATTTCCTCAAATTTAGGTCTCTCAAAATCAGGCCCACCATACAACACTCCAGGTTTTTCAAAAACGTCAGGCCCACCGTACTCAACTGTAGGTTCAATTGGTTCAAAATATCCAGGTCCGCCGTATGCAACCGTAATGGAATTAGACATAGCACTTGTTTTTTGTGGCGACGTCGCCATCATTGCCATAAAAACCGCGATTCGCCTTAAATTATTTTTATTCATACTCTACCCCCAAAATCTTTTTTAGTTTTTATATTTTCTTTATATCGCAAAATAAAAAATTTGTCAATAGCTTTCTTTCGAAATTGGCAGCATATATTCTCTCCGGCGATGCCGGAGAAAATATCTATTTTTTTAGTAATACCGTAGTGATCTTCTTGACAAACTGATTTTTAT
>CAMNDS010000131.1 GCA_946535695.1 uncultured Clostridia bacterium
TAGAGCGCCACCTTGCCAAGGTGGAGGTAGCGGGTTCGAGCCCCGTAATCCGCTTTCTGCGGTTTGGAAATATCCTTATCGCGACGGAAATCCGGTACATTTTGTACCGGATTTTTTTATGCCCCGCTCCCCTTACGCATACAAAAAACCGGTCAGTTCTCCGCTGACCGGTTTTGTTATTATGTATGGCTGTTGTAAACATTGCGCGGCAGGTCGATCGGCTGCCAGAAATGCGCATTATAATAATATGACCGCATCTGCACCTGCTCAACAAATTCATCCTTGCCCATTTCTTCGCAGAGCGTCGGCGTTGCCGAAAACAGATCCGTACCGAGGCCGAGTCGGTCGCCGTCGATCGTGACGCCGAGCGCAGAGAGCGTCGTCGGGAACATATCCACCGTTGTAAATGTGCGGTTATACCGGTTGACAGGTGTCTTCTGCGCATGAACAAAGCAGTTGTATGTTGTCCGCACATATCCGTCATCACTCCACCGCAGCTGCTTTGCCCTGATATCAGCCAGATGATCGCCGACGACAATGACAACAGTATCGTCTCCGTACGGCTCATTTTCCAGCCAATGCACAAAATCTGAAACAATACGGTTTGAGCATTCCACAGATGCAGCGAAATCATCCTTGATAGAGGGATCACAGTTCTCGCAGCGGAAACCGTGTTCGTAGCTGTGCGTGTCGATCGTGTAGGCTGTCACGGCAAAGGGCGCATCCTTTTCGGCCAGCTCCCGCACCTTATCCTTCACCACCGGGAACAGCAGGCAGTCCTCAACGCCCCACGGTCCCTTCGGCTCACGCGGCAGGAAGCCCCCTTCCTTTGCCGTATTTGCGTCAAATAATTCGTCATTGTCATATTGTGCGACATAAGTATTATAGCCGCCGAATGTCGAATCCGATCCGGTCGCAAACAGCTGATTGTATCCGGCATCATGCAGGATATCCTCCAGCCGGATCACCGAGGACAGAATATTCGTATACACTGGTTCGCTGAGAAGCTTCTGCCGCGGATTTCCGGCGGCAGTCGTCAGCGGAACACCGCTCGTCTGTGCGACACTCGATGCCATCGTATATGCAACCGTAGGGAAGAAAACAGACTGCCCGCCGCGTCCATTCCGATTGGAAAAATACAAATTATCATTCCAAGAAAACATCGAAGATATAAAAATAGGGGAATCACATATTTTTCTTCCTGAAAATATCTTTGAACAAGGAAAAGATAAAACAACCATAAGTATAACACTTTATGATAAAACAAACTCAAATACTTTTATATTTAACATATATTATGGAAATAATATAGCTTATGTTCAAACTGATGCATTATCTAGACATGTATATGAATTTATTTTCAAAGACTTTAATACTCTTAATATTAAAGAAGATAAATATGAATTTACAGAATTAGATAATTTAGGAAACAACAATAGAAAAAGGTTAACTTTAATAAATTATAAGAGTGATAATATAGAAATCAATGGAATAGACCTTTCTTTATCTGGAATTATTTCCGAAAATTCTCTTGAAAGTAAAATAGCATTTAATCAAATTAGTGTTTTAGATTTAATTAATCAAATATTTATAATTCAACCTATAAGGGAAAAAAATGAATACGATATAAATTTCTTTGAATATAATAAGGATAAACTAATTAAATTTGAAAAAGATTTTAATACATTTTTTCAAAAAAATAAAAGTGATTATAAAGCATATGGGGAACAAATTGAAAAAAAATATAGAGTAATAATTGAGCATGGCTCTTTAGATTTAAATAGAGATATGAATTATTTAAATGCTATTTTTGTCAATAATTATTTTTTACAAGTTGAGTTATTTTGGAATTATTCTTTATGCCGTTTTTTTATCGATAATGATAAAACAAAAATCTTCGAAAAAAAGAATGTTATTCAAATTTTCATTAAAAAATTATCTGAAATAAAAAATAAACTAACAACAGAAAATGGCTTGCCTTTATATGAAAAATTTAGAACAATATATACTCTTTTTACAATATTATTTATGAAAACAGAGCCATTTCAAGAAGTTGACGAGATTGAAAATTTAAATATTAGATATGTAATAACAAGTAAAAAAAAGAATAATTCTATAATGGATAAAGCTTATAAATTTTATAATAAAGTTGTTGATTCTATCACTGAAGATAGTGCTATTTTTCCATATCTGTTATATGTATATGGTGGTTCTGGTTATTATAAAAAAGATGATGTATATACTTTTGACCTAAAAAATTTAGATATGTTAAAAACCCATTTAAAACAAACATTTCCTAAAGTTATTATTTTTTGCTATATTAATAAGGGCGAAGAAGCTTTAACTGAATCTGAATTTGGTGGAATAGTCTTAAATGAGTTTTATATAACTAGAAAAAAATTTATAGATTATAATACTGATAAATTAATAGATATTACAGAAGAGGAAAAAGATGATATAGCAATGAGTTTGTTTTTATATTTATTTAATGAATTATCAGGCCATAAAAAATATGCTCTTTTATTAGAAATTTTAAGAAAAATGAAAAATAAGGGTAAATTAATTAATTATCCTGAAATATTTACTGATAATGGGAAAAAATTGGATGAATATGCTTCGCTTAGAAAGCAAATTGAAGAAAATAATATTAAAACAGATTTTAAATATGATATATCAATTGACCATGAAATTAAACAAATGAAAAATGAACTAAAAAAAATAAATCTAACTAATCCCAATAATAAAATTGAAATATTTAAAGAACAAATTTTAATCAAAGATAAAATGGATAAAAATATATTATTGAACAGAGGAAAAAGAAATAGAAATAATATAAATTTAGAAAAAGAGTCAAATGAAAAAAAATTTCTTACAATGGAAGAAAGGCTTAATTATACTATAAAAAGAGTAGGTGAAAAATTTAATATTTATCCAGGACCTCTGTGGAAACAAAACCTTATTAAGATTAAAAAAGAAATTAGTATTAATGATCCTTATTATTATGATATAAGTTTATTATTAAGAGAATGTTATATAAAATATTGATTATATTAATTATTAAATTATTATTAAATTTTGGATATATTTATTTCTTATATTAATTTATTATTATTATATTATAAACTTTATTAAGATGGGGATTGGGGATTGGGGATTGGGGATTG
>CAMNDS010000132.1 GCA_946535695.1 uncultured Clostridia bacterium
TTATATTCTTTATTTTCATAAATATATTTACGTTTTTCTTTGCATCGTTCTATAAATAAATTATTTTCTTTATAATAAAGATAAAATGCTAATTCTCAAGAACTAACAAATAATATATTATCATATTTTCCTTTTTTACCACCTCCAGAACCAAAATTATATCCACCAGAACCATTTAATTTTTGAGTAATAGAAATTTTTTGTTTAAAATTAGAATATTCTATAAAATGTTCTTTACAATATCCTGTTTTTGTACAATGATGTAATTTTTTATTACATATTAAACAATATCTTATTTTATTAAAATTATAATTAAATGGTCTATAATTATTATCTAAAAAATTTGGTTTTAAATGTAATGTTCTACATTTATTTGAGCAAAATCTTTGTCCTTTGTTTTGCCGTCTTAAAAATTCTTGACCACAATGTTCACATATAAATTTAATCATTATAAATAATTTTATATTTGTTGGGATGGTTGGTACTGCCCCAACTGCCTCGAAATTATCAGTTTCGTGCTCTAACTATTTGAGCTACACCCCAATATTTAAAAAATGACTCTATGAAATTCGCGACTTTCTATATTTGTTTTACCTGGTATAATGCATTCACAATTTATCGCTTTACGATAAGTTTCATCATGATTAAAATATTTAACACCAAGTTTTGGAAATATTTGTTGCATTATCTTACCAGTTTATTATTTTTATATACTTATAATAATTAATATTGCTGATAAGCAATTTCCTAATATACCACCAATAACTGTGGCAAACCAATCAGACCAATCCCAATTATTGGAATAATTTTTATCTTTAAATTCCATACCAGTTGCTATTCCTAATGTAAATAATATGGTAAACAAAAATCCAGTAATTAAACCACCAATAAAATGTTTTCTACGATTACTTACATCATATATAATATCATATATTAGCATAATAAAATTTTATTTTTTTTATATTAACTTAATGATTCCAAAATATAATCTTTAAGTGATATCATTTTATGTTCTTTAATTATATTTTGCAATTCAATATTCACTTTTAGGTGTATTAGTACCTTTGCCTGCGTGACCTTTTATTCTCCAATAATTACCAATTAATTAATTTGTTATATAATTATTACGTGTTTTATATTCTATTAAAACATTTTCATTATTATTTAATTCCATTAATTCATCAAATAACTCAGAAATATCACTAAAAATATCATCCATTTGATACCATTCATATCCTATTTCTAATGTAGATTCATGACCTTCATGTACTAAATTTAATTGTTTAATAATTTCATTTTTTGAATTATATTTATCATAAATATAATTTTGAATAATTAATTTAGCATCATTAGCTAAACTTGTATGATTTATATCAGCATTAGGATTTGAATAACAATTTTCTGAATTATTAGAATTAAAATAATAAGTTACTATTAAAAAACATTTAGCATTATTTAAATTCTCATTAAGATTTTTTTTAACTGTTCTAGCGACATCTTTTATTATTGATTCATAAAGTTTTCTATTATTTTTTCTTATCATAATTTTTTATTTTTTCTTTCACTATTTATCTTATTTTTAAATATATGTACAACAGGCTGGAATTGAACCATTAAAGCTCCTACGATTTTTCAGACCGTCGTGCGGACCACCTACACCACTGTTGTATATGACTTTATCTGCTACACGGGAATATATTATTTGAGGGCAATACCTGATTCGAACAGGTGTAAACAGTTTTGCAGACTGCTGACTAAAACCACTCATCCAATTGCCCATAATAAAAAAATGTTCACTATATTCATCTTTCAGAATTATTTAAGGATGATCAATTCCCTATCACCTGTCTGTCTCCCATACATAAGTAAAGGTTGTGATCCCTTGCAACTTGTGGGCTTATCTTAACATCTTAAAGCGGTGAGAGAGGGATTCAAACCCCCGGTACGCTTACACGTACGGTAGATTTCAAGTCTACTGCATTCGATCACTCTGCCATCTCACCAAAATAATGCTTTATCCATTACCATACATTAGGACTATTTCAGGCTCTACGATTTCCATCCGTCCTCTATTTAATTCACCTTATATAGTTAACATCAAATTACGAATCTTTCGAAGTAACTTTACGAAATTGACTCTTCGTAGCTAAAACATTTTATAAATTTGTCGGTCTAAAAGGATTCGAACCTTTACTATATGTGCACATACGTGTTACCATTGATATATATTTTATATCATTACACCATAGACCATTTGTCGGATTAGAGAGACTCGAACTCTCACGTACTAAGACACCAGATCCTAAGTCTGGCGCGTCTGCCAATTCCGCCATAATCCGTTTTTAAAATTTATCTAATTAGAGAGACTCGAACTCTCATGTTTTAAAACACCAAAGTCTACTTTTGGAGCGTCTACCAATTTCGCCATAATTAGATAATTAAAAAATTCGAATTTTTATTTTTAGTGTGTCGTATTGGATTCAAACCAATGTAAACAAGAACCACAACCTTGCGCCTAAATCACTCAGCCAACGACACCATATTAAATTAGTACCCCTGGAGGGACTCTAACCCACGACCCGAATCTTAGAAGGATTCTGCTCTAATACAACTGAGCTACAGGGGCATTTATTAATTAATACTGATATTATTGCTTGGATATAGCCAAGACGCTATTTATATTCAAAAGTTTTATATTTATTTGCTTGAATATAGTCAAGACACTATTTATATTCAGATGAATTTATATTAGAGCTCTTAGCCGGGTACGATCCGACAACCTGCACATTACAAGGGTGCTGCTCTACCAATTGAGCTATAAGAGCATTATTTTTTGCGGTCCCTACGGGATTCGAATCCGCCTGATTCAGTATTACTTTTCTCCTGAGTGACAGTCAAGCGTCCACACCATGCAGACCCAAAACTCAAATATGAGCCTATATAAATATCAATCTCATATATTTATTTCTTTATGATCACAAATACATTTAAAATTATAACCCAAATTTAAATATTGTTTCTTTTTATCTACCATATTTATTTTATCTAATGTATATGTAGATTTAATTTCAATTATTAAATTTTCAGAAGGTATATAAAAATCAGGTATTGCACAT
>CAMNDS010000133.1 GCA_946535695.1 uncultured Clostridia bacterium
TTCTTTTGGCAAATGCAAAACATTACTAAGTGGCCTCTGAATTGTTGAATATATACCGCTAAATATTATTAAAGTTAAAATCAAAGAAATATTTGTGCAGCCTTTCATAGGGTTGACGCCTTCTTTTTGTGCAAGCTCCATCATTTCTCGATTAAATCTTTGAATATCTTTACCGCAACTCTTTCTCAATTCCTCTTTTTTGGCTTCGAATTTTTCGTTTGTAGACATCCCGCGTACTCGTTTTATAGCCATTGGGAAGAAAATTATATTTACAATCAGTGTAAACAATATAATGGAAACCCCATAATTTTCCGTTAAATTAAATAAAAACCCTAACGCATATCCAAATGCCCCCGAGAATATATCAAATCCGAACATTCACGTCCTCCAAACTAAATTCAAATATCGTCAATGCCGCCCTTAAAAAATACATTACATTTTAAAATCCGTTTAAATGTGAGTAACAATCCTTTGAATACACCAAATTTTTTCAATGCTTTTATGGCATAACACGAACAACTCGGGTAATACCTACATTTTTTTACGGTATATTTTGAAATTTTTTGATAAAATTTTATGATCGAAATAAAAATTTTATTTAACATATTTCCTTGAGCAATTATTTTTATTTTCAAAAAAAATCAAAAGTTCGTCGTAAATATTCTGCATTTTTTTGCCCAAAATCGAAGACTTGGCGACTACAACGATATCCCTACTGACATCCAGCTTTAAAATCCTGAACGCCTCCCTTATTATACGCCGAGCCCTATTGCGTTTCACTGCGCAACCAACCTTCTTACTGACAGAAATACCAATTCTTGTTTTCCCTGAATAATTAACAAGCGTATAAACAATTAAATCAGCAGTATGTCTCTTTTGCCCTTTAGCGTAAACACGACTAAAATCACGACGCATTTTTAAAGATAGAAGTTTAAACTTCTTACCATGAAAGTCTTTTCCTTCCTTTGGTTCTTCTCCTGGCAAGCACTGCTCTGCCGGAACGTGTTGACATTCTTTTTCTAAAACCATGTTCCCTCTTTCTATGAATTTTCTTAGGTTGGTACGTTCTAAGCATTTTATCCCCCTCATCAAACTTAAATTTCAAAAATCATATTTTTGAGTTTACCACTCAATTTTTAAAAAGTCAACAGTTATTTTGAAAATATCGGATAAAAAATAAAAAAATTAGGAGCTTTGTTTGATTTTAATATTTATCAAAACTTTAATATTCCCCATAAATACCAAAAAAATTATTCTATCTAGATTTTTATATTATGGTTTAAATTAAAATTTGATAATTCGTCGTATTCAAAATCAAATCTAATATGATTATTAATAGAATCATAAGGATTCGGGTAGCAATATATGATCACTACACCTTCATCAATATCATGACAATTGAATACTCTCAGGGTTAACGTCGTTTTTTTATTTTTCTCTTTATCATTATAAGTAAATCGAATTTCCAATGCCGCGTTTCCTTTTTCATTTGCATGACTATAAAAATTGAAACTAAAATCTTTCGGCGTAGAGCCAGATAAACTATCCTTTAAAGCTCTTATAAGACTACCATACGCATTTTCAATTTTTTCCTCGTCGTAATTGTCGTAATTATATCCATCATATTTGACTCCCGAAATTGTTGCTTCGCCAAAACACAAATACCCCAATAACTCTCGATTTAATTCATATATTTCTCCTGATGTATTAATCCTATCTATAAAACAAAGCAGCGCTTTTTTTATTTCCTGATCAGGTATTTCTTCAACCTTTTTATAAAGTAACTTTCGAAATTCTACCTTATTTTCATTGTTATAGTTACTTTTTGATTTATCTCGATCGACAACTTCTGTTGCCGCTTTAACTTCCTTATTTTCAAACTGTTTATCTTTATTCTCTTTTGTGCCGCCATCCTTTTCCGTATTTGATTTTTTATTTGGATCACCATCATCATCCTTTTTACCCAAGTATTTAAAACCTAAAATTGTTAACGCAGCCGCGGTGGCAACTGTTAATGCACTGCCAATGCCAACCCCTAATCTATGATCTTTAACCCAATTAATTAATCCTTTATTTGAATTTTTAGTAGCCGCCCCCCCCTACTGCCGCAACAGTTTGCGGGCTTTGAGGCTCATTCTCATTCCTCGCCTGAGCTTTACTACTCAAAATTGATGCACACGCAAGTAAAAATGCTACTTTTTTTCTGACTAATTTTTTCATAAAAACACCTCATTTAAAATTTGAAATATACACACACGGATCTATAAAAGCTACTTTCGGCACTTCCGTTATAAAGTATAAAATATAAAAATCGATTTGTCAAGGTAAAAATTAAAAAATAGGCAAAAAAATTAAGAAAAATCAGCCTCCGGCACTGCCGGAGAGAGCGCTTCTGATTTAATTTTTAAGTTTCGAAAGAAATCTATTAATATGATTATCATTAGCTTTGAAATAATTCTAATAATTTTTTATTCATCCGAATTTTTGTCCGTATCATGAAAAGGCTTTAAATTTTGGGGTCCATGAATATTTTGTTTTTCTTTTGGCTTAACCAATGGTCCGCCGTATTTACATATTGTGGGGTTAGTTATGTCAGGTCTAAATTCTGGTGCACCATATGCTAGTAGCATAGGGCCTAAACTTACAGCACTTGTGCATTTTAAATTCGATTTGAATTTTTCAAAATTGGCATCTTTTCCTCCCGAAATTTTTTCAACATCTTTTTCATTCAAATTTTTATTCTTTGGGTCTTCCAAAAATGGTTTCAAATTTTTAAGTGTTTCTTGAAAATTTGATTCTGAATTTTTATCTTTTTTTCGCCAAGGATTTTCCAAAGGATTTGGTATACAACCTTTAGGGTTACAACATCCACTAGAAACTTTTTCAACATCTTTTTCGTTTAAATTTTTATTTTTATCATTTTTACTCATAATTATCATCTCCATTTCTAATTTAAATTAAATTAATTTTGTTCCATCATTAAGTTATAAGTGCAATATCTATTTTCCGAATAAAAAGAATTATTTATTGTAAATCTTGTATTAAAACATCCTCCCAGACATTCGGATGAAT
>CAMNDS010000134.1 GCA_946535695.1 uncultured Clostridia bacterium
TATCGATATTTTTACCATCGTCTTTTTTTATGTCAGCTTCTTTCTTTCCACTGGGAACTTGACTTTGCTTGTTATCTTCTCCATCAATTTTACTTTCTTGTTCATCAGGATTTTTTTGATCTTTTTTACCTAAAGTATTGACCAAAACTGCTGATACAATAGCCGCAGTGACAAACGCTGACGCACCGCCAATTACCGGCCATTTATGATTTTTAACCCAATTAACAAATCCTTTACTAGAATCAACCGACCTCCCCGCTGCCTCAACCGTTTGAGAACATGGAGCTTTTCCACCCAAAACCGTTGCAAATGCCAATAAAGTTGCAATTTTTTCTTTGCCAAATTTGTTCATATGACCATCTCCTCTAGTTTAATTGAATAAATTTTAGTTTTTGGCGCACACTCATGCACGCGCCATATTTTGATCATATAGAATAAGATTATTTTGTCAATAGTCACTTCCCAGGCATACTAAAAAATATAGATAATTTCTCTGACGTCGCCGGAGAAAATTTTGTAAATCTTTCACGTCAATATATTATATATGAAAATCATTTTCTATAAATTTATTATTTTGATTAACTTTTAGTGAAATCATGTAATACTTGAATCTTTTTTCGTTTTGCTTTATAGATTCATAGTATATTTTTATACTTGGAGGTAAATATTTGAATGTGAAAAATAAAAATAAACTGAGAAAAGATATAACGATATTGCTTAGTTTATTTTTAATAGGAAAATCCAGTTTTAAAAATGAAGCGCAGATGGCATCAGCAATGGATAGTACTGTGCAAACTCACGGTAATATTTCTTTGCTTGGCAACAACGAACAAAGCAGAGTGCGTTTGCAGGATGATTTTTATACAAGTATAAACGAAAGTTGGATGAAAAACGCAAAAATTCCTGAAGGCGAATCTATGTACGGAACTTTTCATCAGGTTTCAGAACTAAACGAAAAAAATATTCTTAATATCCTGAAAGAATTATCATCTACACAAGATACACAAAATAAGAAAGGCACAACTGAGCAAAAATTGGCTGATTTTTATAAGTCGGTAATTGATTTAGAAAATCGAAATAAACAAGGCATGAGTCCTATAAAAAAATGTCTTGATTTATACGATAATGCAAAAAATTTAGATGAACTTTGGGAAGCAGATTTTTCAGTTTTTAATGAAACTGGTCGTAGTTGCTTAATTTCGGCGAGCATTGATATTGATGCGAAAGACAGTAATAAAAATATTTTGGAAATCAGAGGGTTAACATCTCACCTGAGCAAACATACTATTGATTCTGAAGACGCTAAAAAAGCTTATGAAAAATTAATAACCAGACTTTTGGAGTTGTCGGGCGAAAATAACGAAAAAGCTCAACTTGATGCGAAAGAAATTACTAAACTTGAAAAAATTTTGTCTGATTTCTCTTTAGAAGCCCAGGAATTATATGATATTGACAAGACTTATAACATGTTTAACATCGAAGAATTAAGTAAATTGTACCCAAATTTGAATATTCCTCGCGTTTTAGAAAATATGGGATTCAAAAACGTAAAAAGCGTTAAAATTTCGGATGTTAATAAATTCAAAAAATCGTATGAGTATTTTAACGAAAAAAATTTTGATATTTTAAAGCTTTATGCCAAAACTAGAATTTTAATTCGTTATGGAAGATATTTATCACAAGATTTTACAGATGCTTTGGACGAATTAAATAAAGAACTTTTTGGTATTGAAGGTAAAATGCCTATTGAAAAAAAAGCCGTTAGAGCAGTTAGTGGATGGCTTGAAGATGATTTAGGAAGAATTTTTATACAAAAGTATTTTAGCGAAGATGCAAAAAAAGATATTGAAAATTTAATTTTAAAAATAATGTCAAGTTATAAAGAAAAAATTAAAAATGCAACTTGGCTAAGTGAGAAAACACGAGAAAAAGCCATAAAAAAATTGGATACGATGAGATTAAAAATAGGCTATCCTGAGAAATGGTCGGATAAGTTAGAAAATGCAGATATTAAAAGTTATAAAGACGGCGGGAGTTATTTTGCAAATATTTGTGAAGTACAGAAAAAGAATATGCAAAAATTTAATAAAGAATTGAACGAACCTGTTGATAAGACAAAATGGCAAATGCCTGCATACGAAGTAAATGCTTATTATGAACCCCAAAATAATGAAATTGTGTTCCCGGCAGGTATTTTGCAGAGTCCGTTTTATGATATAAAAGCTTCAGAAGAACAAAATATGGGAGCAATCGGAGCTATCATTGCTCATGAAATAAGTCATGCATTTGATTCAGTAGGCTCAAAATTTGATGAAAACGGGAATGCTGTTAATTGGTGGACCGACCAAGATCGTGAAAATTTCAAAAAAAGATGTGAAAAATTTGTCAATGCTTACGATAATCTAGAAATTTCTGAAGGCGTTAAAAACAATGGCAAGCTAACACTTTTTGAAAATATCGCGGATGTCGGCGCTGTTTCTTGCATGTTAGATATTTTGTCAAAAAAAGAAAATCCTGATTACAAAAAGTTCTTTAAAAGTTATGCAACAACTTGGCGTATGATTGCGAGTCCTGAAATTACAAAACAACTTAGCAAAACAGATGTTCATAGCGCCAATAAAATTCGAACTAACAGAACACTTGCCAACTTTGAAGAATTTTATAGAGTATTTAATATAAAAGAAGGCGACAAGATGTACGTTTCACCTGAAGAAAGAGTCAACTTATGGTGATTTTTAAATGTTTCGTAATATTAAATGTAATTAGTTGATATCGTAAAAAAAGTAATTGCTTTAAGTGGTAATTGAGTTTTATTGTTAATTATGCTCATGATTTTTACAGTAATAAAAACACTCTACAACTGACGATTGGAGAGGTCGTGATTTTTTCCAATCGTAACTATTAAATTTTTGACTTTCACAATAAATACTCAATTTGTATAAGATATATAAAAAGAGACGTGGTGAAAATTATGAGATGTTTCAATAATCCAGGATTTTTATTTTTAGCTTTCGGAATCGGAGTTATAATACCGCTTATTTTC
>CAMNDS010000135.1 GCA_946535695.1 uncultured Clostridia bacterium
CATTACTAACATTCCATTTAGATATATCGCCGTTGAATCGAGAATCTTGAAACATACAAGACATATCTTCTACATTACTAACATTCCATTTGGATATATCACCGTTGAAATTAGAATATTTGAACATTTCACACATATTAGTAACATTACTAACATCCCATTTGGATATATCGCCGTTGAATCTAAAATTAAAAAACAATTGTTCCATATCAGTAACATTAGATGTATCAATCCAATTAAGACTAACATAATTACCATACATAGAAATATAGTTTCTAATAACATTCCTTATATTACTATCATCTACTCGTATTAAAGAAACACTGTTTTTAAGTAAATTATTTTCGTCTTTAGTAAGTCGTTGCTTATTTAGAATTTTATCCAAAATAATTCGATATTCCATATTATTTATAACTGTTTCATCATCATCTAATATAGATTCATAAAGTGTTCTCATATTTCTTTTTTATTTATTTTTTTCTTTCTATTTTATCTTTCCAATAACTAAGAATCTGCTGTCTGGTTTCTTTTTTAAATACTCCCTCAGTAAATACGGCCACCGACCACGCTTCTGTAGGTAATGGTGTTACTGCGGTACATAAAGAAGGAATATATTGTCGTACTCCGAAATCTAAGCCTGCCTCTTCAAGTTGTTTCATTAACCAATGATAATCAAAATGAGAAAGTTCTTGTTTTAATGGATTATCGAATGATTTGAGATAGAAAGGTTTAAATATCTCAAATATACGTTCCATGATTCGATAACGTATTTTTGGCGGATAATAATGTATATTAAACCCAATCACTCTCCGCCCTTCTGTTGAGTTATAAGCTCCAAAAAATATAGTTACAGGCATAGCATCATAGTACTTAAGTTCTTCTTTCGTCTTAGGTTCAAAATAATTGAACATCACTAGTTGCCCGGGAATAATTGTTGTGTTTTTTCTGTGTTTATAATTTTCATTTAAATATTGTCTGGCCACTTTATTCCGTATATCGACATTGGATTTATAAAGTTTTTGACTACGAATATCTTTTAATAAATCGTAGTCTCTTTTAGGTTTTTCTCCTTTAGTATTCGATATATATTTTTTAGTATCTCTCATGAATTCGGAATATTATTTAATATATGCTCTATATCGAGATCGTAATTTAAATATAATTTTTTAACGGCTCTTTTCCATCTTTTTATATCTGTCAATTTTAATGCATTAAAAAATTCATCTGGTTCCTCTCCATTTACTTTTATTGCGCCAACAAATATAGGTAGATATTTAATTAGATCTTTACCTTTATATTTTTTTTGAAACTGAGTAATTTTTGTTTTAATAGTAGGATCAAATTCTACTTGAGATGTAAGATACTCTCTTCTTTTAGCTTCTTTAGGGGACGTAGGATCATCCCTAATTATTCGGGATTTGCCGACTTGATTCCTATCTAGCCATTTTAAACTATTATGCTGTACCGCGTGAGTAACTTCATGATACACCGAAGTAGCTAACTTATTAAAAATTTCTATATAATCTTGTATAGAAGCATCGCTAGAAACCAATTCCATTAATTTTCTAGGATTAATAGTAAAATATCCTGGGATTCCGTGCGTATCGGATTCCTCATACGAAGCATTAACTTTTGGGCGATCCTTCCATATATTTTGCTCCCAATCGATTATAAGTCTTAAATATCCGAATTCTAATTTCCAGTTATTTTTTATTTTTTCCGGCAGGCCTTCTAATGTAGTATTTAACTCTACGTATTTGTTATCTGGATGAAAATATGTATCGATTTTTACTTTATATCTTTCTGATAATTCACTAGCAATATATGAATCGTATAAATTTATATAACTAATATATTGAGTATAAATATATTTTAACATCGATTTATATAGATCTATGGGAATTTTAATTAATCCTCGCATCGATGTTTCGTATATAATATAACTATATAAACTATTCATATAATCTATAATAAAAGAGATCCTTCGGATCTCTAAATTTTTATTGAGCCCATAGAAGGCATTTTTACTTCTGGCATCTTCGGATTAGTCATCTGATGAAGTCGTTTAGGATCTGTCATCTTCGACAATTCACCGACATGATATTTATCCATCTCGCTTTGTTGTTCTTTATTCTCTTTCTTTACAATCTCATTTAATTCTTTCATAAATTCTTCATACTCCCACATCGGCATCTTATCTATCTCCGAAGGTTGAATATAAAAGTTCTTTGCTAATTGAACCTTATTTATGATCAAATTCGAGATATTAATTTGGAAAAGGCTAAAAATAACCTTTTCCAAATATGTATTATCGAGAACCAAACTTCTTTGCTTTTGTAGTGACGTTGAAGATTGCTTTGATACCGTTTGGAAATCGAACGTTTGATGTGACCTCCTTACCACAATAAGGACACGTAGTCTTTAATTTTTCCGAAGGATTAATTGTAATATTTTTCACAACATCATCCATAAATGAAAACATATCTATCGACCAGGATTTATAATCTTTATAAATCTTCTGTACTTGGCGATCAAACATTTGAGTATCTCGAGAAGGTTTATTTAATAACCAAGGTAAGAATTTAATGAATGTCTCATCGATCTTATTCGTTGCTCTATAACGTTCAGTAGCCCAATTAATAATTGCCTGATCTTTGCCTAGTGTCGGTGTATAAAGAGTTATCGGTGCTTCGTCTACATCATATTTTGAAGGGTCGATATCCCATGTCTTACCATTCCAGTATTTTTCAACCAAATCTTCATCTGGAAACTCATAATATAAACCCTGCGATGTAAGAGTAAATTCTATATCTTCATCACATTCAGAACATGAATCAGTGAATTGTACTTTGCTCTCGCCGTGTACAAATGTATATTCGCGAATTTTCATTACGAACCAGAAACGATCCCAAGAATTGATATTCTCCCAGCTAACTCCTCCAGTTGAACTAGTAATCTTGACACAAGTCTTAATAATATCATTAAATACATTATTAACTTGATCTAAGCGTTCTTCATCGATGGAAGTCCAGTTCTT
>CAMNDS010000136.1 GCA_946535695.1 uncultured Clostridia bacterium
ACTCAGGCGAGAAATAAAAATGAGGCTCAAAGCCAGCAAACCCTTGCGACAGTAGGGGGGGCGGCTACTAAAAATTCAAGTAAAGGAGTTATTGATTGGGTTAAAAACCACAAATTAGGGGTTGGCATTGGTGGAGCATTAGTAGCTGCCACAGCAGTTACATTGACCGTTTTAGGCGTTAAATACTTGGGGAAAAAAGATAGTGGCGGTAATCCAAATAAAAAGCCGGATATTCAAAAAATTAATAGTCCAAAAATTGAGGTTGATTATGAAAAGAAAAATAATAATAATAATCCAAATAAAATAAATATAGATGATAAAAAAAAGGATGAAGTAAATGGTTTCGAAAATAAAGAAAAAGTTAAAAATTTGGATTTAATTAAAAATAAAATAAGTAGTATTGAAGTAGAAGATAAAAACCAGAATGATAAAGATATTATAATTCTCGCATTTGAATATTTTGGAGATATACTAGCCAAAAATTCATTAGAAGAATTGAATGATTTGTTTGATCATATTACGAATTATAATAAACATGAAGGGGCAGATTCAACAGATATTAATGAGTTCAAAAATAAAACGTATAAAACTCACGTTGAGGAATCTGAAGAGATATTACTGAAGATTTTTGGTAATAATTCCGAAATATCAAACGTTGCACCAAATTTTGTATTTAGACAAGGTTGTGTTCCTGAATTGGATATTGAATTTAATTTTAATGGTAAAAAACAAAAAATAGAAGTGTGCCGTCGTGATAATGAAAAGGTTGTAGAAATTGAACATTTTTATAATTATGGTTTTGACAATGAAGGGGTAGTTTTCAAAATCCCGTATGATAAGTTTTTAGTTACTAACATCGAGATAAATTGATTGGTTTCCAAAAAAATATTAATAATGATTATATTTTTTCAAAATATTTTTTTATAGATTCAGCGCACGGCTTGGTTATACCTTTAATTAAAACAAGTTCTTCGATTGACGCTAAAGATATGTTTCTAATGCTGCCAAATTTTTTCAGCAAAATATTCGCAGTTTTTTCACCAATTCCTGGAATATTTGTAAGAATTGAATTTTTAACTTTTTTATCCCTGAGATTTTTATGATAATTAATCGTAAATCTGTGCACTTCGTCTTGAATTCGTGTTATAAAATTAAAAATTTTTATATTTTTTTTTATATTTATTACTTTATCACTTGTGGTTATCGCTCGAGTACGATGCTTATCATCTTTGACCATTCCAAAAATCGGAACGTTTATATTTTCTTGAGAAAAAACTTTTTTAGCAACTAAAGTCTGAGCAAAACCGCCGTCGACCAGAATTAAATCCGGGAGTCTGCCAAAGCCTTTTCCATTTTCTTTGTTTTCTTGATAATTTTTTATGCGTCTTGTTAAAACTTCTCTTAAAGAGCCGTGATCGTCTTGATGCTCGAGAGTTTTTATTTTAAAGCGTTTGTAAGCAGATTTCAGCGGCAATGCATCTTGAAAAACTATCATACCGCCAACATTATCGCTACCGCTGAGATTCGAAATATCGTAAGCTTCGATATAATTTGGAATATTTTTAAGATTCAGTAAATTTTTTAAATCTTCAAGAATCAATAAATTATCATTTTGATTTTTATAACTAAATGCTTCATAGGCATTATTTTTGCACATCTGCACGAGTTTAAACTGCTCACCTTTTTTGGGAATTAAAATTTTAATACTTTTATTTTTTGTTTCATAAATCCAATTTTTTATCAAATTTTTATCTTCGATTTCGCCGTCAAGAGTTATATTTTTAGGGATATATTCTTTTAAATCATAATATCTTTTTATAAATTCAGTTCTTAAATTAATTTCACTATCAAAAAAATCGAACAAAAAATTTTCACTGTCATAAAGACTGCCGTCTTTAAACCTAAACACGTGGACAGAAACTTTATTTTTATCCGTCGCCAAAGCTATAATATCTTGATCTTTTATTTTATTTGAAACAACTTTTTGTTTTTCCTTAACAACTGATTTTATCGATTTTATTCTGTCGCGCAGGTCGGCAGCTTTTTCAAAATGCAAATTTTCAGAGGCTTTTAACATCTCACGTGTTAAATATTCTACCACACTTTTACTGCCGTTTTTTATAAACGAAACAGCTTCGTTTATTAAAATATTGTAATCTTTTAACGAAATATTCCTATTACACGGAGCAATGCATTTATTTATATAAAAATTCAAACACGGCCTAGATTTAAACTTGGAAAAATCCCGATTACAAGTAGGAAGTTTAAAGATATTAATGACTTCATTTACTAAATTTTTTACATAAATTGAATTCATATAAGGCCCAAAATACTTAGCAGAATCATTAATTTTTTGTTTTGCGAAAAAAATTTTCGGAAAATCTTCGTTGGTAACTTTTATATAACTGTATCCTTTATCATCTTTTAATAAAATATTATATTTTGGCTGATATTTTTTTATTAAGCTGCACTCCAAAACCAGTGCTTCAAATTCGCTATCGGTGATTATATATTCAAAATCTTTTATATTTGAAACCATAGCACGAACTTTCAATGAATGCTTAGTGTTCATAAAATATTGCGAAACTCTGCGCTTTAAAATTTTAGCTTTGCCGATATATATAATATTTTTGTTTAAATCTTTCATAATATAAACGCCGGGTTTTTCGGGCAAATGATTAGCTTTGTTTTTTAAGATATCCATAATTAAACTTTTTTATCTGTAAATTCAATATTAGATTTTTTAAGAGTTTAAAAATTATAGTATCTACACTTGAAAAAGGCAACAAGTCAACGTTCTCTCCGGCGCCGCCGGAGAGAAAATCTAGCCATTTATTTCAAAAAAACACAAAATTCTTCTCCGCTGTTATCGCCATTGTACAAACGGAGGCAGTCAATACTAAGACCTGGATAAACATAAAAATTTCCAGCATTGCTTTCAACCCTTACATAGTAAGAATTATCCTTATTAATCTGCGACATATTCATAGGTACTTGTCCCGAAATGACTTTACATGCG
>CAMNDS010000137.1 GCA_946535695.1 uncultured Clostridia bacterium
AAAAGGGGTTATTTTGTCATAATAACACTAAAGTTTTGACCCACGGCACAACCGGGGGTTTTGAATGCCAATAAATATTTTCTCCGGCGCTGCCGGAGAAAATGGTGTAAATCTTTTACGTAGATTTGAAAAAAATTTGCAATATTATTTTGCTTATGATACAATGGCTTTTATTAAACAAAAGGAGAGATATTTTATGAATAAACGTAATGTTTGCGATGCCCCGGTTGAGGGGAAAAGGATTTTACTAAGGTGCGATTTTAATGTGCCGTACGATGAGAATGGCGAGATTTCTGATACTCGCAGAATAGATGAGAGTCTTGAAACTATAAAATTTTTGATAAGTAAAAATGCAAAAGTGATAATTTGCTCGCATTTTAGAAGACCACACGGTGTTTTTGACGAATCTATGTCGCTTAAAAAAGCCGCCGGTTACCTTGCGTCAAAGCTAAATATGAATATTAAACTTGCTTCGGATGTTGTTGGAGAAAGCGCAAAAGCTTTAGTTTCTTCTCTTAAAGAAGGCGAAATATGTGTTCTTGAAAATTTGAGGTTCGAAATTGGCGAAGAAGAAAATAGTGAAGAATTTGCCAAAAAACTCGCGTCTTTTGCCGATATTTACGTAAATGACGGTTTTGGGGTTTGTCATAGAGAACACGCCTCGCTTGTGGGAGTTCCTAAATTTTTGCCCTCGTATTGCGGATTTTTAATCCAAAAAGAAGTTCAAACGATTTCTAGCGTTATTAACAACCCAAAAAGGCCTTTGGTTTCAATACTCGGCGGCGCAAAAGTTTCGGATAAAATCGGTGTTATCGAGCATCTTGTGGATAAAGTTGACGCTTTTATAATCGGCGGCGGTATGACTTATACTTTTATGAATGCGCTCGGCTACAGCATCGGCGATTCGATATGCGAAAAAAGCAAATTGAGCTTGGCAAAAGATATTTTGGCTCTTACAAAAGAAAAAGGCGTAAAATTATTGCTGCCAGTCGATTGCAAGCTCGGTAAAGAATATAAATCCGATACCGAGACCATGATCGTTGATTCGGATAAAATCCCGGACGGCTGGCAAGGACTGGATATTGGTCCTAAAAGTATCGAACTTTTTTCAAACGAACTTAAAAATGCGGGTTCTGTTATCTGGAATGGTCCGCTGGGTGTTTCGGAGTGGTCAAGTTTTGCCGAAGGCACTTTTTCGATTGCCAGATCGCTTGCAAATAGTAGTGCTCAAACTGTTATTGGTGGCGGCGATGTTGCGGCGGCTGTTAATAAAGCAGGGGTTGCTGATAAAATGTATCATATTTCAACCGGCGGTGGGTCTTCTCTTATGTTCCTAGAAGGCAAGGAACTCCCGGCTATTGCAGCTCTTCCTGATAAGTAATTTTTTATTTTAATAAACTTAATTGAGGTTTTTTTGTGCTAAATAATCAAAAAAATATAGATTCAATAATAAATTTATGTAAATCTCGTGGATTTATTTTTCAGGGTTCCGAAGTTTACGGAGGTCTGGCAAACACTTGGGATTACGGTCCTTTGGGCGCTCTTATGAAAAATAATATTAAGAATCTTTGGATTAAAAAATTTGTTTTGGAATCAGACAAAAATGTTTTGCTTGACTCTGCAATTTTGATGAACCCTAGGGTTTGGGAGGCTTCGGGACATCTTGGCGGCTTTTCTGATATGCTGACTGACTGTAAAAATTGTAAACTCAGATTCCGCGCCGACAAGCTCATTGAGCAAAATAATCTTGAATTTAATTCAAATGATTCACAAAAAGCTGAAAGTTTTATAAAAGAAAATAATATAAAATGCCCAAATTGCGGTAGCTGTGATTTTACCCCCATTCGGCAGTTTAACTTAATGTTTAAAACGTTTCAGGGAGTCACTGAAGAAAGTTTGAATCAGATATTTTTGCGTCCCGAAACTGCCCAGGGAATATTTGTAAATTTTATGAATGTTGCACGCAGTACGCGAAAAAAAATTCCGTTTGGTGTAGCTCAAGTTGGAAAATCTTTTAGGAACGAAATAACTCCGGGCAATTTTTTGTTTAGAATTCGTGAATTTGAACAAATGGAACTTGAATTTTTTTGCAAGCCCGGCACAGATGACGAGTGGTTTAAATATTGGAATGATTTTTGTTTTAATTGGCTTAAAAAAATTGGTTTAAATCCTGATAATCTGCGCAAAAGAAATCATGAAAAAGAGGAACTTTCGCATTATTCAAAGGCTACCACAGATATTGAATTTTTGTTTCCGTTTGGTTGGGGTGAACTCTGGGGTATTGCGAACCGCACGAATTTTGATTTGACACAGCACCAAAAATTTTCCGGCAAATCATTTGAGTATTTTGATTCAGAATCAAACGAGAAATATATTCCGTTTGTCATTGAGCCCTCCGTGGGACTCGACAGACTGTTTTTTGCAATTCTTTGCGATGCTTATACCGAAGAAAATTTGGAAGAAAACGACAAAAGAATAGTTTTAAAACTTGATGAAAGCATTGCTCCGTTTAAGTTTGCCGTTTTGCCACTTTCCAAAAAATTATCTTCGCTAGCTTTTAGTATTTATGAAAAATTTGCAAAAAAATATTCTGTTGATTTTGACGAATCCGGCTCGATAGGCAAACGTTACAGGCGCCAGGACGAAATTGGCACACCGTATTGTATTACTATTGATTTTGAAACTCAAGAAAATAATACTGTGACGGTCAGGCACCGAGATTCAATGAATCAAGATAGAGTTAAAATTGAAAGTATAGATTCAGTTCTATAAAGTTTTAGTTAATTTTATTTTATAGGATATTTTTCAATGTAAAATATCATCTTTTACAAGTGAAAATACTATATAAGAAAAACCAAATTTGTACAATCCCAAAAACATCCCCAGAAGTACTGAAAAAATTAAGCTTGTATTTTTATTGTCAAAATTGTCTACTACTGCGGTATTACTAAAGTGAATAAAAGTGATAAATTTATATAAAATTATTTTCATGTGT
>CAMNDS010000138.1 GCA_946535695.1 uncultured Clostridia bacterium
TTAAATATTTTATTATTTTTTTTAATTAAAATAAATTTAAATTTTGACGGTTTAATTTATGAAATTTCTTATTTTGATGTTATTTTAAATTCAGGATTAATTTCGAATTCTAAAAAATTTGTTTTTAATTTTTTCACAAAATTTATAGTTTTGTTGTCACTTTTGGGTGGTATATCTTCGATTTTTTTTATTTTGAAAAAGCAAAAAATGCAAGCTGCAATTTTTTCTTCTTTTTTTATTCTAAACTCGCTATTATTTTTATGTTTTAATTTAATTTTTTCGCAAGTTAGTGTACAAAATATAGAATTTATTTTATTACATTTTTTATTTACGGTTTGTTCTGTATTTTTATTTTTTTGGTTTGTAGATCTCGAAACAGCAATAAAAAATTTTTTGAAAGCAATAGCAATTTTTTGCTTATTAATTCTTTTTACGATAGTATTTTATATGATTTTTGCAGGACTTCCGGCGATATTAAAAATAGGCATAACAAAATTTTTATTCGGACGAGAGTGGGCACCTGCAAAAAATGTTTACGGCATATTTCCGTTTATATTATGTTCTTTGGTAGTAACTGCAGGAGCCGTGATACTTGGCACGCCGCTTGGAATTTTTACTGCTATATTTTTAGCTTGTTTTTGTCCTAAAAAACTTACAAATTTTATAAATTTATTGATTAAAGTTTTTTCTGGAATTCCATCAGTAGTTTTTGGATTTTTTGGTATGATTGTTGTTGTGCCAATAGTTAGAGTACTTTTTAAAAATTATACAACGGGTGATTGTTTACTAACTGCCATTATTATTTTAACCACTATGATTTTACCGACCATAATTAGTATGTCAGAATTTTCGATTAAATATTTTTCGGATAAGTTTTTAGAAGCTTCGCTTGCTCTTGGCGAATCAAAAGCACGTTCGATTTTCAGAATTGTTTTACCTGCGGCAAAAAAGGGAATATCTTCCGGAATATTTTTGGGGCTCGGGAGGGCTCTTGGAGAGACTATGGCAGTAATTATGGTTTCGGGCAATGCAGTTAATATGCCGGATTTATTGAAATCTTCAAGATTTTTAACAACTGCCATGGCGCTTGAGTTTTCTTACGCTTCGGGAATGCACAGACAAGCTTTGTTTTCAATCGGCCTTGTTTTGTTTATAATAATTTTTGTAATAAACAGCTTATTTATAAAATTTTTAAGGCAGGAGAAAGTAAAAAAATGAAAGACTTAAACATTTTCTCCGGCATCGCCGGAGAAAGTAATGCAAAAAAATATTTATAAAATTTTAAAGTTAGGGGAAATTAAAACATGAATTTTAGAATTAAAATTTTTGGTAAAAAATTTAGAGTCTCCGAAATTTTATTGCGTATTTTTATTTTCATTTCAGCAATTATTACGTGCTTAGCAATTGTAGCTATTATGATTTATATCATAGCAAACGGAGTTAGTAAAATTGATTTTAAATTTTTAACCACCGGATATTCAGAATCTGCAGATGGCAATAAAGGTATTTTACCTATGATTATCAACACTTTTTATGTAGTTATTTTGTCGATGATCATAAGCTTGCCGATTGGTGTTGCATCAGCTGTTTATTTAACACAATATTCTAAATCTAGATTTTTTAATAAATTAATATCGTTTTCTTCTGATATACTTTCTGGGGTGCCTTCGATAATTTTTGGAGTGTTCGGATATGCCGTTTTTTGTTCTGGATTCAAACTTGGGACCTCTATTCTTGCAGGGTCGATTGCGATGGCGATTTCTATTTTACCAACCGTTTTGAGAACTGCCGAAGATGCACTTAATAATGTGCCAGTTGCATATAAAGAAGCATCGATAGCCTTGGGGGTCAGCAGGCTTAGGACTGTTTTTAGGATCATTTTGCCTAGTGCTTTGCCTGAGATAGTTGTTGCAACTTCGCTTTGTATTGGGAAAATAGTAGGGGAATCGGCAATTTTGATTTATACTCTCGGAATGTCGTATTCTATGCCTAAAGGCGTGTTTTCACATATTTTTGAAAGCGGTAGAACACTTACGCTTCATCTTTATCAGGTTGCAAAACAGGCTAACAGTGAAGATTCACTTTCAATAACTTTTGCCACAGCTTCGATTTTATTAATATTTATTTTTATTTTAAACTTAACAGTTGATTTTGTTTTGAAAAAGGTATTCCATAAAAAATCATAGGTTTCTTCCAAAGCTAGAGAATTAAGTCAAAATAATTCCCAGCGCCACCGGAAAAATATATTTAACTTTTTTTTTGATAATTTATAATGTTTTTAAGTTTAGAATTAAATTCTTCAATTTTATCTTTTTTTATTTTAAATTCTACTCTTACTTTTTCAAAAAATTCAACTTTTGATATATTAATATCAAATAATTTTGAATTTAAAATTTTATTATAATCTTTATAATTAAATTCCAAATTTATAATTTCTGAGGTAAACTTTTCTATTATTTCGCTGTTTTTTATAAGCAAATTCGCCGAAGAATAATATGCTCGCGAAAGTCCGCCAGTGCCTAAAAGAATACCACCAAAATATCTAGTAACAATTATTAATGTATTTTTAAGATTATTATTATTTATTGCGCTTAAAACTTGGATCCCAGCGGTGCCGGATGGTTCTTTATCATCCGAACTTTTTGAAATACCGTTCAAAAGTGCAAATGCATAAACGTTATGCTTAGCATTGTGATACTTTTTTTTTATTTGGTTTATTGTTTGTTTGCAATCCAAAATTGTGTTTACACAAAAACCACGGGCAATAAATTTAGATTTTTTTATTTCTAAAACATAAGAATTTTCTTTTATAGTTTTATATTCATATTTAGTCATGCCATTAATTATACGATTTTTTTAGTAATAATCAATTGTTTTATACGACGAGGCATTGCTAAAAAAAGGGTGTAAATTTTTTGTATTGTACTCATACATGGAGATAATTCTCTATAAAT
>CAMNDS010000139.1 GCA_946535695.1 uncultured Clostridia bacterium
CTACCGCTGAAAATTAATTACTACCAATAAGTATAAAACATACGCCTACAGAATAATAGTTAATATTTGTAATAAGTGTAGCATATGTTGTATGGTCTTCTATAGTTACATTATTTATGGATACATCGGCATGAAATTCGCCGATTCCTGTAACGGCAGTATAACAAATTGGCATTCGTAATGCGTAAACTATACTTGTAGTATAGTGAGCTCCTTGAAGTTGCCAATTTGTTGTAGACGGAGCATGCCGATGCCATTGTAATATTAAACCATTTTGAAAACATATATATCCATTAATCATATATAAATAATCGTTAATACCATTATGGCATTTCCATATTTCAAAATTATCATTATTAGTTTTTGACCTTGTATATATATTACCAGAATGAGATAAACTCATTTGCATTGTAACTATATCATTATAATTATTTGATTTAAATGTTAATAATGTTCCCCAATAACCAACGTCCGGACGATTAGTAACATTATTATTATTTGTATATTGATAAATACCATTATTAGTTAATTCATTCAAGTCACCACTTTCTAGTGTATGTAAATTCTTAAATGCTAATGCATCTGCCGCTGAAAAGAAAAAAGAGGCAACTATTTCTAGCTACCTCTTAAATATTTCAAGCGACTCTCTGACGACGTTTCTTCACAGTCTTTGCAAGACTTTCAAAGTATTCGTCTTCAATTCGTTCACGCTGTTCGCGTTCTTCTTCTTTAACAGAAAGGATAAATTCTTCATAGTCATCCTCAGCATCTTCCCAATCATATGGGTCATACGGTTCTCCCTGCAAGCAAGCTTCGAAGAATTTGATTTTTTCTTCCAGTTTTTCAACGGAAGTATTATCAAATTCTTCTTTGGTCCAGCAAGGACGAACACCGTAAACATCTTTATGAAGGTCAGAAAAGCAATTAAACAGTTCAATCTTTTTCATGATATTTTCTCCTTCTAACTAATCGTATTTGTTTTTCTCACTATAATTATTATACTATATTTTCCAGTATTCGTAAATGGTTTTCATAAAAATTATTGGAAAAATTATTAAAAAATATAAAAACGACTATTTATAGTCACCTTTTATTCATAGTCTTAAATACGCTTAACAGAAATAATTTCCAAACTTTTATTTTTATGCTTAAAATCTTTTATAAGTTTTTCTTCAGATTCAGCTTTAATAAACATGCAATCGAAATTACCAAAATAATCAACGAATTCGATTTTGTACATATAGCGTGGAATACCATCATATTTAGTCATAAGTGATTTTCATAACGTATTTTTATGATTATAAAATTATTAAAATCACCTATATATTCATTTTTCTGTCACTGAAAAAATATTAAAAATAAACATTTTAATACTTTTAAAATATGGATAATTCCTTATTAAATATTTATCTTATATAAGTATTTATATTAATTTGTTAATATAAATAAGTTATGATAAATTCCTAACTTGTTAAAACTTAAAAGAAATATAAAATTTAATAGCCAATTGCGAGCCACATCACTTTACTGTTTATGTTCGCCAGATAACTAAAATCATCACTAGGATATCCCGGGTGAAACCATGCTCGATAATCTATTGTATTTTCATTCGTGCAAGGTTGTGCTGATACAGTAAAAAGCAATGTTGGGAATATAATGGGTAATTTAATACTAACTGTTGCATCCACAGCAGCTGTATAATTATAAACTCCCCACTGCATAGTCATTCCATTCGCATACTTGATATAACCGTTCCCGCTAAAGTTTTTTGCGACAATGGCAGCGGCGCCGAGGTCATTAGACTCATGACTGAGTACTCCATTTCGATACATTATAAGATAATGTTCAGCTTTCTCTGGGTCTTGCGTACGTAAAATAATTTTTCCAGTATTGTATTGTTCATTATTGCCGTACACACTAATAGAAGCACTGTCAGTTAATGACGTTCCCCCATACACAGATAAACTGCTCGTATTAACATCACGTTTAATAGTTGTTCCTTTTAATTCGCCACCGGTGATGGGGAAGACTTCATGAACTCCTGCAAGTCTTCTCCAAGTTCTCCACTCATCATAATTACTATTAGGATTAATTCGATACCATATAGCATTTTCTAAACCACCGGAAGTACCATAATTTGTAAAATATAATTGTGCAATATATTGTGTTGAATAATCCGGTTTTAAAGAACTATTAAAAACAATTAATATTCCATATTTCGATTCTGGAAGATTAATTGTTTGATCAATTACACCATATATACCTGCTTTTTTTATATTGGCATCGCGAATAATTCCTTTAGTATTTATTGGAGATAATTCGCGTATTTGCCATGTAACTGTGTTATCAGTTATAGTATCCCCAATAGTCGGTGACTTGATTGTTAAATTACTATTACTTGTAGTACCAGCTGTAATACATTCTAAATAATAATCAGTCGGTAAATTAGAATGATACGCAATATCCCCAATGGAATAAAATTTATTCTGTTGACGGTAGCCTAAACTTGCATTGTTATTTAATATAAAATCCGCTGAAGAGAATAAAAAATTTTACTCAAAACTATTTACAGTTATAATGATATATGTTATAATAAATTTGTTAGTTAAGTTTTATATAATTTAATTAATGTTCACCTTTCTATAAGGTTATCAAGGTTCATAACGGAAAAAGCAATGTTTATTCGCGATAGACATTGCTTTTTTCGTTATAAAAAAATAATTAAAATTTTTTATTAATATATTCTAACCAATATTTTTTATTATAATTTTATTATTTCATTTAAGTATTTTATATAAAATTAAATAATTAATCCATTATAAAGAATTACATAAAACATTCTTGCTATAAAGTCGGCTGAAAAGAAAAATTAAATAATAAAAATGAGAGGTTTAACGGCCTCTCATTTTATTATTTATGCAACTACAATCTTGTTATCTTTTCGTGCATATC
>CAMNDS010000140.1 GCA_946535695.1 uncultured Clostridia bacterium
TGAAGCTCTTGCTTCGATTGCAATAATTTCAAAACTTGATTTGATGACTTATTTCAAAAACGAACCATGCGGCACACATTATAAGATAGATGGGGGAGAGGAAGTTTTTTTAAAAGACTGTGCACAGCGCAAAGGCTCGGTTTTTTCTGTTAAAGATATTTTTTATAATACGCCTGCTAGGATGAAATTTTTGAAACAAGACACGACCGAAGGCAATTTTATCGCTTTGGCGGTGAATCGTATGATTTTATCGCATCCCGAAATTTCGTTTAAATTTATTCGAGATAACAAACAAATAGTCTCGAGCATCGGCGATGGCAGGATTTCATCGGCAGTTTTGCGAGTTTTTGGCAAAGATTTTTTTGAAAGTTTAATAGAAATTAATTATTCTTCAGATTTTTGTTCAATAAACGGCTTTATATGCAACCCAAATTTAAAAAATACAAAATCGAAAATTCAGAATTTTTTTGTCAATAGTCGTTTTATAAAAAGCAAAATTATATCCAATGCAATCGAATCGGCTCTTGAAAGCGAATGCCAAAATACAAAAGTTCCGTCTGTTTTATATTTAAAAATGCCGCCGGAGTTTGTAGACGTCAACGTCCATCCCGCCAAAACCGAAGTCAGATTTGCAAGCGAAAGAGCAATTTTCGAACTTGTTTATAACGCAGTTAAAAATGCAATTATGCTCAGCCGAAAAAAATTATTTGTTCTTGCTAGTGCCAAAACTTATGAAAAAAAAATAATGTCTGAAAGCGATTTTTTACACGATAATATTATTTTGCCAAAATTATCTGAAAATTATCATGAAGAAAAAACAAATATAGAAGAAATTAAGCAGGAATTTTATGAAAAAAAATCAGATAATTTCGAAAAAAATCAAGAAAAAAAATCAAATATTATTGAGCCTCAAAATTTTATCGCAGAAATCGAAGATAACGTAAAAATAATCGGCGAGGTTTTTAGCTGCTTTTTGCTCGTTGAATACAAAAACGAGTTAATACTTGTTGATAAACACGCCGCGCACGAAAGAATTATATTTGAAAATTTGAGTAAAAATAATGTTGAAAAGAGCTCACAGATTTTGCTTGCGAGCATTACTGTCAATCTTTCGATGAAAGATTACGATATAATTTTAAATAATCTTGAAAATATGCAAAAAATCGGCTATGATATCGAAGATTTTGGCCCCGGAAAATTTATCATAAGAGCAATTCCTGTTTATCTTGAAGAAAAAGATATCCAGGCTTCGCTATGTGAAATTGCCGAGTTTTTATCTAGAAATAAATCTGGCACAAATTTTGAAAATTTAAAAAAAATATATTCGCAAATTGCATGTAAATCAGCGATAAAAGCCGGTAAGGCGAGCTTTTTGAGCGAAATAAAAGAATTAATTAAAAAATTGATTGAAACTAAATTCACAAACTGCCCTCACGGGAGGCCCATATATTTTTCGCTCAGCAAAGATGATATTTATAAAAAATTTTTGAGAAAATAAATTTGGAATAGATTTATAAAAATTCTCCCAGGCGCCGCCAGAGAGTATTTATAGTTTAATTTTTAAGTTTCAAAAAAGTTGATTTATTTTTTTCATGCATTTTTGAAAAAAAAGCTTGAAAAACATGAAAATTTGTGATAGAATGTAAACTGTATAGTTTACGTGATATTACGCATGGTTAAGTGTAAAATTTTTAAATTTTAAGGAGGAGTTATTATGCGTAAAAATTTTAAAAATAAATTTGCAGCTTTCATGGCATGTGCATCCGTTTTTGGAGGCGAAAATTTAGTAAGAGCCAACAGTGAAGTTGATGTAAAAAATCCGAAAACCCTTGCGGCAGTAGGGGGGGCGATTACTCCTGTTAAAAATAAAGGGCTTAGTAAAAATCAAAAAATAGGTATAGCGGCCGCTATTATATTACCTGTGGTTGCTGCGGCGGTAGGGTTTACAATTTATGGTATAAAAAAGCATTCGGCTAAGAAGGATGACGATTCAAACAAAAATGACAATAATAATTTAAATAAAAATCAAAAAAATATTGATAATTTAAAAATTTCAGGAGATGAAATTTATGGATCTTTTGGTGAAGAATACGAAGAAAAAAACAACAAGGAAGAAGAAAATATCAGCAACAGTATTAAAATATTTAATGCTCTAGATAATATGAAAATTGATGAAAAAGGCAATAAGGAAGAAAATAATAAAGAAAAAGAATTAATTGTTAAAGCATTTAAATATTTTGTAGAAGTATTGAACGGAAAAACAGTAGACGATTTATTAGCATCTGATATTTTTAATGAGTTTCGTGACAATGACGGTGATGAAATTAAAAGTGTGAACGGTATTAAAGAAGTTAATGGTAATATTGTACAAGGATTATTAGATATTTTTTCTGATAAGAGTAAAATATCAGATATTGAAGTGGAATTTTATCCTAAGGGTGAATTGAACACTCATTATGGTATTTCGATTAGATTTAGGCACGGTAATAACGAAAAAATGATAGTACTGCATGATTTTGTTGGTATTGAACAAATAAATATTAAATATTGTTACGGTAAAAATCCTGAAAGCAAAATTAATTTTAGGGTGTCATATGATAAATTAAAATAAAATTTACGACTTATTTGAATTAATATTTTTATAGATATTTCTTCCGGCGCCGCCGTAGAAAATGACGTAATTTTTCTATGTTGCTATATTAGATTTCTTTTGAATCCAGTAATTATATTCTCTCCAGCGGTGCCGGAGAGAGTATTTATAATTTAATTTTTCAGTTTCGAAAGAAATCTAGTCTTGAAAATATACAAAAAGTCAGATATGATGTCAGGACTTATGAAAAATTTTTGAGAAAATAGATGAGTTTGCCAAAAATAATAATAATAGTCGGCCCAACGGCTTCGGGCAAGACAGAGTTTGCAATTGAAACAGCTGAAAAAATCG
>CAMNDS010000141.1 GCA_946535695.1 uncultured Clostridia bacterium
TTCGTCTTGAGCTTGATTATAATTAATCGTAGTCATCATTTTTTTCTCAGAATTAAACGGAATTTCTTTTATTCGTGAAAATTTATTTTTTAAATTTTCTGAGCTTTTAAAATTTTTATTTTCAAAAAGAAGCATTGCACACTCGGTAGGGTCGCCCGAAAATTTTCCGCCTAAGTTTTTTGCATTGCTGCATAAGTTTGCTAGGTTTATTATTTTAAAAGCTTCACTTGACTCTAAATTTAATTTATTTTTAAAATTGTATATCTCAGTAACAGTCATTTTGTTTTGTGTTAAAGTCCCGGTTTTATCAGTACATATAACGGTCGCACTGCCAAGAGTCTCTACTGCCGGGAGCTTTCGTATAATTACGTTGTGTTTTGCCATTTTTTTAACGCCGTTTGCAAGAGCTATCGTAATTATTGCCGGCAAGCCTTCGGGAATCGCTGCGACTGCAAGGCTGATTGCAAGCATAAACATTTCTAAAATCGAAGCTTTACCTATAATTCCCAAAATAAATACCGCAGCAGATATTATTATCGTGCCGATGCTTAAAATTTTACCGGTTTCAGTTAATTTTTCTTGCAGTGGAGTTTGAGGAGTTTTTGAATTATTTATAAGCCCGGCGATTTTGCCGATTTGCGTATTCATGCCGGTTTCGACTGCTACCGAGATGCTTCGGCCGGAAGTGACGAAACTGCCGGAAAAAATCATATTTGAGGCTTCTAAAACAGGCATTTTTTCGTCTATTTTGGCTTCTTTTTTAGAAACAGAATCAGATTCACCCGTCAGAATCGATTCTTCGACTTTTAAGTTTCTCGAAGTCAAAACTCGAGCATCAGCACAAATTTTATCGCCGGATTCCAAGAGCAGAATATCACCGGGAACAATTTCATCTGATAAAATTTTTATGTCTCGCGAATTTCTTCGCACTTTTATTTTAGAAGCCGAAAGTTTTTTGAGTGAATCTATTGCTTTGTGTGCCTTGCTTTCTTGCGCTACTCCGATGATTGCGTTGCATATAACTATGAATAAAATTATTATAGAATCTATATAATCATTATTTTTATTGATAACAGAAGTAATAAACGATACAATCGAAGCAATTAAAAGCGTTATTACCATAAAATCAGAAAACTGAGCTACAAATTTTTGCAAAAAATTAAATTTTATACCGTTTTGTATTATATTTTTGCCAAATTTCTCTCGGCGATTGCTGACTTGAATTGTGTTTAAGCCGTGATTTATATCTACACTGAGTTTTTTCAAAGTTTCTTCTGCCGATAAATTTTGCCAGTTCATTATTATTCCTCCGCTGTGTTAACACTCTTTAATTTTTAAACAACAAAAATTCGCTTAAAAATATATATGAAAAAATAAACAAATTATGTTATATAGCATATATGTTCTTCGGTGTTGCCGGAGAGAAATTTTTAAAAGTAACAAAAATTTTTATAAAAAATATCAATTTTTACTTGACAAAATAAATTATATATTTACAATTGAAAATAGGGCTTGTGCTCATGCACGGTAAGCTCTGAAAATTTTTAAAATTCTTTGGAGGTTTTTATGGCGAGAAAAAACAGTCGCAAATTTACACTTGCGGTTTTGAGCGTTTTATCTGTTTTAGGCAACCAATCTTTGGCAATGAAAACTTGTGAAAAGGCTAGTCGTGGAACGGTACAGCCGGTGTCTAGAGGTTCGGATAAAACAACTAAAATGTCCCCTAAAGATAATGCCGTTATACCGGCAGCATTTGCAACTTTATTCGGTTTTGGGCTTGCATATGAAGTCTTGGGCAATGCTTTTGATTTACCAACAGCTAGTAAGGGCATAAGATATTTGGCTGGTAAAGATAAAAAGTCTGGCGATAAAGTCAAAGTAGGAATATTGCCAGTAATTACAAAAACGAAATATATTAAAGAAAAAGAATATATATTTATCGAAAAAAACCCTTATGTTGCAGCGCAAAACAATGGGAAAAATCCATATGAACACGAATTTTTGGCTCCGCAATATAACAGATTTATTATGTTAAATTCGCCGTTTTACAATTTTATTTCTAAAAAAATATGTCTTGATGCAAATAAATTTAAACGCAACATGTTTTTCACAACATTTGAATGTCAAATTCGTCACGAATGTTATTTAAAATTCACACAAATGATGTACTCTGTGGTAAGAATAGCCAATGCTGGTAATTTAGAAAACAGCGGTCTGACCGAAGGTTTGTTTGGTGATTTTGTAAGGATGTTTAAATATGAAAGCGGCGACAGTGTTCCTGTTTTTGATATTGATAATTCAAATATTAAATTTGAGAATAAGAAGAAAAGTGAAACAATTAACACTAAAATATCTTTTGAACAGCCGGAAGTTGAAGCAACTCCAAATCCAGATGATGATGTATTATTCTTTGTTAATTTTCAAATGAATGATAATACGAGATATCGTGTCACATTTAGAAAAAAATGCTTTTTTGTTGAAAAACAACAGCATCTTGGGGAAACTTTTGGTGAATGGCAAAATGTGGAAAACGGAAAAAGTAAGAATATTAATTATCTTGACGGTACATTACACAATGAATAACTAAACTTTTTTAGGGACTAATAACTGTGGTTAAAAAGATTGAAAAAATATTTTCTCCGGCAGCGCCGGAGAAAACTTTGGATTTTGCGAAAAAATTAAATTGCCTTTCTCAATTACATATGTTATACTAGAAAAGGGAAGTAAGTATTTTGGATAGAAATAACTTTTTTTACTATAAAAGTCTGGAATATAAACAAAAAATTGAATTTATTGAAAAAAATCAGGAATTTAAAAATTATCTTACTGAAATTAGCAGGCTTTCTATTAAAATCTCTAAGATGAAATTAAATAATATAAATTATCGAAGAGATGAATTAATTAAAAAA
>CAMNDS010000142.1 GCA_946535695.1 uncultured Clostridia bacterium
TATTTAAACGTAAAAATTGGATTTTTAAATGCCGGCAGTCCTTATGCTCCAAATGGCTATATAGAATGTGACGGCGGTGCTTTGGAAGAATATCTTTCGACGCATACCACCTTAATCAGAGATTTATCCGGTAAAGCATTTCGAACAAAAGATTGGAGACAAGGATTTTATACAACTAAAAAAGATTTTCCGGGGATTTGTCCTCCACATCAAGGCCTTCCAGATATCGAGGTTGTAAAAAAACGATTAATAGATCCCGGACGTGATTTTTATCACCAAAGAGGAATAATGAGCCACAACGTTCGTTTAACGCGTAGTCTTGGAGACATCAATAAGCGTTATAGAACTGATAAAACTTTTCCTTGGAACAGTAGGTATAGTGTTTTTACAGAATTTAATCCACCAAAGGATGGACTTGGAAAAACCACATTTAGTGTTTTGACTATTATTGGTTTGGAAGATCGTTCTAAACAAATACTTAACAGATTTGGCAGTTCCCCTATTAATCAAAATGGCCTAACTGTGTATCAAACTTGGGAAAAAATTACAAAAACACAATGTGAATTTGTTTTGAAAGCATTTATTAACGAAAAAGTCAAAGTTCCGTTTTTGTGTGCTTTTGGAGCGGGGGCTTTTGGTGGAAAAGCGGACATGGTGGCAAAATGTTTTAAAGAGTTATTAATTGACGAAGGGTATATCGATTACTTTGATTATGTTGTATTTCCTATTGGTTATGATGAAAACAATTGTAAAGCATTTAAAAGAGAATTCTGTAAAATTAAAGAATAAGCTGTCACTCTCTCCGGCGGCGCCGAAGAGAGTATCTTTGTAATATTTTCTCCATAATATTTGACAATTTAAAATTTTTTGTTTATACTTAACCATATTGAAAAGCTAAGGAGGAGATCGGTATGAATAAAAACTCGAAAAAACTTTTAAAAATTTTGGCGCTACTGCTTTGTGAGGCCAATAATATTGGTGGAATGAAATCTAACGCCGATGAAAATAGAAATTTGCAATTAATTACTCAAAATTCTAAAAATACAAGTAAATCGAACAAGGAAAATACAAATTGGACTAAACAAAATCCGATAAAATCGTTGTTTATTGGTCTATTTGGAGTTGCTGGATTAGTTGCTGTTGAAGAGGTTATAAGGCGTAATTTTTTTACAAACAATAATGAACCTACATTCGATGAGAAAAATGTTACATTTGATAGTAGTGAAATATTAAAAATAATAGAGGACCTCAAAAAGAAAGCGCCCGAAATTCAAAACGCTTCGGAAAATCAAGATTACAGTAAGTTTAAAACTACATGGGAGGGTCTAAGTTATTTATTGGGCGAAGATGCTACCAAATTTGTAGAAGAAAACTATCCTGAGTGGAAAGAGCGTCTTAGCAAAAATTCGTATAAAAATTGGCAATATTATCATGGTTATGAATCTTTTGCTTTGATGAGTATGGCTTTTACATTACGTTCGGCAGCACTGAAAAAATATCAACACGATGATATTAAAAATAATGAGCTTTTACTTGGAGAAAATTTACCTAAAGTTGAACTAACACATTGTGATAATGATAATATTCGTAAAGAACGTTTAAAAAAAGTTATCGTTGAGTATAATGATATTCTTAGAAGCGCTCATAAGTTTTTATTAGAGCATCCTGATTATTTAAGCGTAAAAATTGGATTTTTAAATGCCGGTGATCCTTATGACCCCAATGGTTTTTTACCCAATCATGGTCATGCTTTGGAAGAATATCTTTCTATGAATACAAGCTTAGTCAGAGATTTGTCCGGTAAGGAATTTCGTAAAGGCCGAGGGAAACAAGGATTTTATACAACCAGACAAGATTTTCCTCCAGTTTGTGATTGGTATGAGAAGCCAACGATTGATACTGTAAGGGAGCGGCTAACAGGCTCTGGACGTGATTTTTATCACCAAAGAGGAATAATGAGCCGTAATGTTTATTTAATACGTAACCTTGGCGATTACAGTAAAAATGATTATGAAAATGATTCGAGCTTTCCTTTTAGATTTCCGAATAAATATTCAGCGGAATTTAATCCTCCGAAAGATGGATTAGGTGCTATAAAATTTTGCATTTTGAGCATTGCGGGATTAGAAGACAGAACTAAACTAGAAAATGAAAAAATACTTAATAAGTATGGCAAATTATCTATTAGTAAAGATAATAAAAAGGGAGCTACTGTGTATCAAACTTGGGAGAAAATTACTAAAACACAATGCGAATTTGTCTTAAAAGCATTCATTAAAGAAGGGGTCAAAGTTCCATTTTTGTGTGCTTTTGGAGCAGGATGCTTTGGAGGAAAAGCCAGCATGGTGGCAAAATGTTTTAAAGAGTTATTAATTGACGAAGGGTATATCAATTACTTTGATTATGTTGTATTTCCTATTGGTTACGATGAGGACAATTTTAAAGCATTTAAATATGCATTTAATAAAATAAATTAAAAAACGAGGTGGATTTTATGGTTAAACACAAGAATAGAAAATTTGTGGCCTCAATGCTTAGCATGTTATTTTTCGGGGGCATAACTCAGGCGGCTACAAAAAATGAAATTAAATCTTCAAACGTTGTTAACATAACACAAAAACAGGTCAGTCTGTTAAAGATATTTGGTATTATGGCAGGTTCTTTTGTGGGACTAGCAGGAGCGATTGCTCTTTCGGCATATCTTTATTTCAAAATTGAAGATAAAAAATTTAAAAATACAGATGCTGGTAAGAGATATGAAAAATACAAGAGAGAATGTGAGAAAATAGATAATGATCCAGACATTTCAAAAAAAGAAAAAAAAATGGAAAAGCAAAGACTGTGGGCAGAATATTATATAGCCAAATAATTTATAGGACCAAAGGCATTGT
>CAMNDS010000143.1 GCA_946535695.1 uncultured Clostridia bacterium
CTAGTAATATAGCCTTTAGGCGCACCTAAAAAACCTCCGGCTATGCCGGAGGCTGTTTTTGCTAAAGAGGAAAGTTTGTCAGTTAGCGAAAACTGCAAATGGCGAATTAGGGATAAATTCAAACGTAGACAAAACAAAAATGATAGAAAAAACTAATGAGCTGATAAACATAAAAGACAGATTTTTATGCATAACCAGACTTCGCATGTTTGGGAAGACCATAAATGCCATGATGCTTGCTTCGTATTACTCCAAAAATGCCAATTTTAAAATTTATTCGATAAAGCTTGAAATTAGCAAAAGCTCGTAGTATTTGGATCAACTGAATAAGCATAATGTTGTTTATATGACTCTAAATCAAATTCCCAGTCCAAATTGTACTTATAAAAAGAGTTCATAAGTGGTTACACAGATGATCTAATTAATGATTTGCAGGAAATTTTTCCTAATGTTCAGATAAAAAATACAAATCCGATTTATAAAATATTTACTCAAGTTTACAATCAAAACGGTCAGGGATTTATATTCATAATAGACGAATGGGATTATATTTTTAACAATAATTTGTTTTCAGAGAGTGAACGAAAGGAATTTTTGAAATTTTTAAGGGATTTATTGAAAGACAAACCATATGTGGAACTTGCATATATGACGGGAGTTTTGCCAATAGCAAAATATTCGGTAGGTTCGGCACTTAATATGTTTTTAGAATTTAATATTATGAATGATTACGTTTATGATAAATATTTTGGTTTTACAAACAAAGAAGTCGAAAATTTATGTAAAAACAAGACAAAATTCCCATGAATGATTTGAAAAATTGGTATAACGGATATTACACGTGCAATAATTTTCGGATATACAATCCCCGCTCGGTATCGACTGCGCTTAAAATCGGCGTGTGCCAAAGCTACTGGACGAACACCGGGCCGATGGATAGAAATCAGTTATTATATTGAAAACAATGTTTAAGATGTCAGGAATGACATAGTTCAGATGGTTTCTGGAATTCCTGTGAACATCCATTTAGAAGGTTATAGTGCAGAAAAAATAAGTTTAAATACACGTGATAAGATTTTGTCTGCAATGACAGTTTATGGCTTTTTAAGCTATCATGAGGAAAAACTTTAGAAATTTCGAATAAAGAACTCCGTATGAAATTTGATTACTCACTAAAAAACCATCAAATGGGAGAAATTTCAAAACTGGTTTTAAAATCCAACCAAATGGTTGAGTCGACTATAAAAAAAGATACCGAAACCATGGAAAAACTAATTCAAGAAGCCCATGATATTAATATTCTGATTATCAAATATAATGATGAAAATTCTTTGGCTTGTGTTATCACACTTGTGTATTTGAGTGCAAGAAGTAAATACAAAATTGTCAGAGAAATGGAAGCCGGTAGCGGCAGAGCTGATTTTATTTTTTATCCGAATGATAAATCAAAGCCTGCTTTTATACTTGAGCTTAAGAAAAATTCAACTCCCAAGGAAACTCTAAAACAAATCAAAGAAAAAAGATATTCTGATTCTCTAAAAGATTACACAGATCAAAAACTTGCCGTCGGAATTTCTTACGATTCAAAACTTAAAAATCATAAAATTAAAATTGAAGATATCAATTAATAAAAAAATCAAAACTGGAGAAGAACTTGTGTAATGGCAAGTATTTGAAAAGACTGACATTTTGTATCAAAGTTTTAGTGATTAGACAAATTGACCCAATACGAACCCTCAGGATGAGAAAGATCCAGAGGGATGTTTATTGCTCTATCGCAAGCATTGCAAAGGATTAGGAGATGTATTGGCAAAATTTCATGTCATTCATGTTTCCGTTTTTAAACCTGTCAAAGAAAAATTTTACTTGCACAAATTCGAGTTTTGGATTTAAATTTTTTTGAATTGAAAAATTAATCTTTTAGCGTATAAAATTTGTTTACAATTTCTTCACTTGAATATTTAACATCAAAACCAAGATATTGCTGTAATTCTTTTAGACCTTGTTCTTTTGACAGAATTTTCATGCTATCTTTCAGCCCATCTGCCAATAAAAAATATTTTACATCTTTACTTTTATCATAAATTATATAAAATACAAAAAAATGGGCAGGATTTTTATAATTGACGTTATCAAAAATTACAATAAACGTAGGATAGAAGCCTTTAGATTTTGTAGAAAAAATTTCATTTATATAATTTTTATTATCAAATGAGATAAGATAATTATTAATTTTTTTTAAAGTAGCTGTTGGCAAAAAATCTTTTTCTTCCAAACGACACCCACGAAAGTTACTCATTTCGTCAAATATCCCCGCATCAATTAAACTTAATCCATCATATTTACGATATTTTTCGCAAACTAAATTATCATGTACCTCACCGTCTGTCAGCCAACTTTCATGACCATCTGGAATTGGTCGTCCATATGGTTTAAATAATTTAGATCTACTAAGAGGATTGCCGCCATACTTTTGGTTAAGAAAATCATTAATTATTGTAATTATGGCATTTATTTTGGCAGATTTAAATTTTTTGCATCTATATTCAGGGCAAATTAAAAGCTGAATGAAAACATCATTCCAACAAGAATTTCTTTCCCATTTGGATAAGAAAAAATTTTGCGAAATATATTTTTCAATATTAGTCAATTTAACTTCGTTTTTGTGAATTTTATCGTAAATTAATTTTGCAGCCAAACCCAAAGTTCCAATTCTGGCAATGCCACCAGCACTACTGAGTGAAAATTTTACAATAGGATTGTTAAGTATTTTTTTGATTTTTTTGTATTTAAGTTTCGAATTATCTTGTTGACTATTTACTTGCATAAGAAACACTTATCCTTTTAAATTTAAAATTGATTATAATTAACAAA
>CAMNDS010000144.1 GCA_946535695.1 uncultured Clostridia bacterium
CATTTTGGACATATCTTTCCGTTTTTCATTTTTCACTCCATATTTTATTTCCTAATTATTTTTCCCTTTTCTATATATTTTGGCAATACCTTTTGAAAATATCAACTGATATTTTCAATTTTTTGTGTGAAGAAATCGGACTTTCTCTCCGGCGGCGCCGGAGAAAAAATTCATTTGCTATTTTCACCCTAATTTATCGTATATAATCATGAAACTGACATATGTACTCTCACTGAGGCACATTAATATTATTGATTGATTTTTGCCATTAAAGTTAAATTTTATTATAAGTTTAAATGTTTTTGTTGTCCGACGCCCGACTTGCGTTCCTTCAGGTATAAATTCAACGTTAACACTTGATATTTTTTGTTTATCAGAAAAGATATCTAATAATGCTTGCAACTCAACGTCACATTCATCTTTATCAACATTTTTTTCGCATAAAATATCAAACTCTTTTAAACTTTTTGATGAAATATTTTTTATTTTTTTGTTAAAACAATCCAATGCTTGGAGCATTGTGTTTTTTTCATTTTCTTATAACTCTTCCTATGGAATACCGGCTTTGGTATCCGTCAATCCACCTATAAGACTGTGAATCGTTTCTGAAGCCGCTAATCCAGCAACTGAAAAAATTGCAATTTTCGCAATCTTGTTACAGTTTATTTTTTTAGGTTGAGTTTTCACCCCCCCTTACTGTCCCAATGGATTTCTGGCTTTGAGCCTTGTTTATATCCATAGCATGAGTTTTAAATCCTAAAGACGAAATACAAGCAAAGAATAATGCGATTTTATCCTTCCCTAATTTTTTCATACAGACCAACTTCTCCAAATTAAACTTGATTAAAGTTAAAACGCAACAATTCAATCACACACGATGCAAAAATTAGCATTTTAATTATAAAATATAAAAATCAATTTGTCAAGGAAAAAACCGAAAAAGGCATTAGCATGGTACTTTAATTTTTAACTTGAAATAAAAAAATTTAGTTTCTCTCCGGCGGCACCGGAGAAATTATCTATGTTTTTTAGCAATGCCACAACTATGTGATACTTGCATAACTATTTACCGTATAATAAATTTTGTGCCATAAACAACACTTTTCATTATTTTTTACTTTTATTGCGCTGTAGGACATTATGTTATTTTTAATTAATTAAGTATACTACGAACATAAATGTAAAATTGTTGAGTGGTCTCTACCACCGAAAAACTTACCAATTTCGGAAAGTGACAAACTTGTAGAACTACGAACTTGCTTAACTGCAACTTTTCGTGCTTTCGAAATCTTAGCTGTACGCCTTAGCGAAACAATATCAGAATACGAAACTCCACTTTCCTGTGCAACATCATTTATTATTTTTGAAACTAAGGCATGAACCGAGTCAGACTCATCCAAAATATCGTGAACCGATTCACTAGCTATTATATCCGAAACTGATTCGCCGCTGAGCAAACTGCGAGCTTTAATTCGCTTAACCGCACCTTCCAGCTGCCTAATGTTTGATTGTAATTTATTTGCCATCATTGAGCATGTCTGGTCAGAAATCTTAACTCCTAATTCCTCGGCTTTGCTTTTAATTATTGCAATTCTAGTTTCAAAATCTGGTGGCTGAATATCTGCCATAAGACCCCATTCAAACCGAGTTCTAAGACGTTCCTCAAGAGTTTTGATGTTATTTGGAGGTCTGTCGGAAGTCAAAACGATTTGCTTTTCTTCCTCGTATAGTGCATTAAAAGTGTGGAAAAACTCTTCTTGAGTTGAAGTTTTTCCGGCAATAAATTGAATATCATCGACCAAAAGTAAATCTGAACGTCTGTATTTCATATGAAAATCAACTGTTCCGCCGCATCGGATTGCATCTATAAGTTCATTTGTGAAATCGTCACCCTTAACATACACCGAAGTAATTTCTGGTCTATCTTTTGCCAAATAATTGCGAATTGCATATAAAAGATGTGTCTTACCAAGGCCAGAACTTCCGTAAATAAAAAGCGGGTTATAATTTTTCGCGGGACTCGAAGCAACTGCCAAAGCTGCTGCATGAGCAAATTTGTTGGAAGGTCCGACGACAAAATTATCAAATGAAAAAGCTTCAGAAAAATTTTTGGGATTTTCTTTTTTAACATTTTCTTGAACACATAAAATTTCAACCGAAAACTCTATTCCAAAAATTTGTTCAAATGCTTCTTTTAGCAGAGGTTTATAACAACTTTCTATTGTTTTTTTATAAAAATTGTTTGGAACATCTAATGTAACTTTTTTTTTATCAAGATTAAGTTTTGAAGGAGAAATTTTAGTAAGCCAAGTTTCAAAAGCGATATTTGTGATCTTGTTGCGGCAAATATCCAGAACAAGTTCCCAAGTCTGATCAAAAGAATCCATAATACACCACCGAATGTTATTTTTTTTAGTATACATCAATTCACTATAAATTTCAATGGTTTTTAAAATACGTCATTGCTAAAATTGAATAGAAAAAATTTATATAGAATTATTCTCCATATCTTCTCCGGCGTCGGAGAGAATATATATTACTGACTTCGAAAGAAGTCTAATATTCCCGGTGCTAACTTAAAGAATCACATATAGCCTTATGATAATTATATTATATAAATTTAGAAATATTAATTATCTTTAATCACAAATTTTATTTAAACTCGATAAAATAGAATTAACTATAGATAATTCTTCGTTAGATTTAATAATAAATACACTCACTCTCGAATTTTTGTCAGATATAATATTATTATAAATATTCTTCGAGTTTAAACTATTATCAAGTTTTAAACCTATAAATTCAAAATTCTTACAAATTTTTTGCCTAATTTCAGAATTATTTTCTCCTATACCA
>CAMNDS010000145.1 GCA_946535695.1 uncultured Clostridia bacterium
TTGAAAAATAATTTAAATTTTCCTATCCCTAAAAGCTTTGCGGCTTCGTATTGGCCTTTGTCGATAGATAAAAATCCGCCACGGAAAATTTCAGCAAAATATGCTGAATAATTTAACACAAAAGTTATAATTCCAGCTAAAAATCTGCTTTTTATCGCTAAAAATTCGCCTACAAATGGTAAATATGGAATTCCATAAAAAATAAAAAGCAACTGTAAAAGCAGTGGTGTGCCGCGCATGAGATTTATAAAATATTTGATTATTATTCCGAATTTTAATCTTTGCAAACAAAATAAAAATAATCCCAAGGGCATTGAAAGCGCTAAAACTATGATAAATAAAAGCAAAGTTTGTTTTAGTCCATCAAGCATTGGAGTTAAAAAATTAAGATTTTTTTTGCCTGAATTTTTATTTGAGCTTTCATTTTGCCAGTAAAAAATATCTTGACCGAACCATTTTTTAGAAATTTCGGAAGTTTTTCCTGAATTATAAACTTCATCGAGTTTTTGTTCGATAAATTCTTTGAGTTCCAAATTACCTTTTTTCACAGCTATTACGTAAAATTCTGAAGATAATTCTTCATTTAAAATTTTAAATTTATTTTCTCCTAATTTGTTCAAATAATATTTTGCAACGACTTCATCGACAACCGTTGCGTCAGATTTTCCGGTTTCGACTTCGTTTAAGCAGTTAACCATATTTTCAAGCTCAACAGTTTGTTTAATTGCGCCAGAAATCTTGTGTTCAGCGAGCGCATCGGCTCCGGTTGAGCCTTTTTGAACGCAAATTATTTTATTTTTAAGATTTTCAAACGAATTAATTTCAGAATTTTTTTGAACTAAAATAACCTGCCTGTTTTTAAGATACGGCTTAGTTAAAAGCATCGATTCTTTCCTATCAGGAGTTTCAGAAAGACCGTTCCAGATAACATCGATTTTATTGCTATTAAGCTCAAACTCTTTAGAATCCCAATCAATAGGCTGAAAAATAACTTTTTCGTAATTATTTTCAAAAATTTCTTTTGCAAGATCAATATCAAATCCAATAATTTCGCCATTTTCAGATTTAAATCCCATCGGCGGAACGTTTATATCAAGGCCAATCACTATTTTCTCTTTTTTATCTTTTTTATCTTTGGCATAAGTATTTACAAAATTAAAATTTGACAAAAAACTGAAAATTATCAAAAAAATAATTAAAAATTTAAAATTTATTTTCATAAAATATCTCCTTAAATTAAAATAATAAAATTAAAATAACAAAAAGCACTACTTTAATTCGAAAATCCAGCAGTGTTTTTATTTTTTAAATTATTTAAGAAGATAAAAAAATTACCAGCATGAATTCCCGAATACTTGGGATTACATCCATGCCGGCAAATTTCTAATTACCGCAAGAGATGCAACCCCCATCCATGATGGTGATTATGATTTTGAATTTTAACATTAACAAAAAAACACGAATTTATCACGATGAGGCACCTCCTAAAGTATAATACGCTTTCATTATACAAGATAAAAAAATAATGTCAATAAAAACATGTCATTTTTTCATATAAAGAAGAAAAAAATTTGGACATTAATTTCAAAACTATATTTGTATCAAAGTTTGAGTGACTAGGGCCTGTTAACACGAAATAGGAAATAGTAGAATAGGAAGTGGAAAAATGATAGAATGTGAATATGGAAATAACAAAATAAATGTATAAAAAAAAAGTCCGCTGATACGCACAAACGAGAATAATCCGGTAATTTTCTCGCTGTCACCCGGCAATTCCGGTGATGCTCCATGTGGCAGAGAACTTATCAAAAAACTCGGAAAACAAAAAAGCAAAGATATTTGCTTATGGACAAAGCTTACGAAGACAATAACACTCGATTTTTAGCTCAATGTCTTAATTTTAAACCCATTGTTCCACCTAAATCTAATCGAAAATCTCCTTGGATTTTTGATAAAGTTTTGTATAAATCGCGTAACAACATCGAACGATTTTTTCGGAAAATTAAGCGTTTCAAGCGTATTTTTACTCGCTATGACAAGCTCGATTCTATTTTCCTTTTCTTCATTTACTTCGCTTTTATTTTTGATTCCTTATTTCATGTTAACAGGTCCTAATGATCTTCTTCAAGAATTTCATCATTATCTTTTCCACCAGAAAAAATATTAGATTTAACCCAAAGGCATGGACGAACAAAACATTTTCTCTGAACTGATTTGCAATTTATACTTCCAGCTAAATATAGCTCTCCGAAATATGAGCAAGTACTTTCAAACTCTCTGGGACTTCGCAGCCAACTATCTTTGATGTAACACTTTTCTTTTTCTTTGCCCTTCCCAAAATAAGATTTTGTCAATTGTTTTAATAGATGTAATCGACGAAAAAACCTCAAGAATCAATATATTGCAAGGGTCCGTCCGGAGCGGAAAAACGTACGTAAGTTTGATTGCTTGGCTGATTTTGGTGGCTTTGTACCCCAAAAATAGCAATTTTTTAATTTTTAGATAATAATTTGCCGAAAATAATGAAAAAAGCCTTGACTAAACTAAATTTTCGATTATAATCGAATTGCAGAAAATTTATTTGGAGTATTTGATGTCAAGAACTAGAATTTTCGCCAAGAGCGACCCGATTTTCAAAATGATTTTTGGAGATCCGGAAAATAAAACTGCTCTGATTGGGCTTTTGCGCGAAATTATTGATATTCCTGAAGAAGAATATGCGCATATCGAGATTATCGATCCGAATTTACGAGTTAATAAATCATATGGCAAAAGTGGCATTTTAGATATAAAATTGACAACTAAAAGTGGTCAACGGATCAATGTGGAGATCCAAATTAGAA
>CAMNDS010000146.1 GCA_946535695.1 uncultured Clostridia bacterium
AGCAAATAAACGACGCAGTCGTCGTCTTGCCTTTAGTGCCTGTTATAGCAATAATATTTAAATTTTTTGACGGATGCTCAAAAAAATTATCTGAAATCTGCGAAAGGGCTGCTCTTGTATTTTTTACTATAATTTGGTTTTCAAAATTTAAATCTTTTTCTGTGATAATCGCCAAAGCGCCGTTGTTAATTGCATTTTGCGCAAAAACGTGACCATCCATATTTTTACCAATTAAACATACAAAAAGCGAGTTAGCTTTTACTAACCTCGAATCGTAAAAAATATCTTCTATTTCTAAATCTAAATTTAAATCTTGAATTTTATTTTCTATTTCAACTTTGTCTAAAATTTTTCTGAGCTTCATAAAAGACCTCTAAAATAAGCACTTTTTATTTTATCTTATATTTCTAAATGTATTTATCAAATTAATTTTGCCATATCCCCACAAATCATTTGGGTATTCTATGTTCGGGTTCTGCTCGCACCCTAAAATTAAGTAAGAACGCAATCTTATATTATTTATTTTAACATCATTTTCTTTTACTATCGCCCATTCTAGTAAAAGCGCTGCAGCTCCTGCCACGATTGCCGATGCCGATCCAGTTCCGGTCATTTCGCCAAGTAAATTTCTCGGGTAAATCCCCAAAATATCAACTCCGGGCGCTACAAAATCAGGTTCTATCTTGCAATAATTTTTTTGGCCCCTGCCAGAAGATAAATAAATACTGCCGTCTATGTTATCATAAGCACCGACGCAAATCACGTTTATAGCAGTTGCGGGAATAGTAACAGTTCCGTCTACAGTTGCATTCAAAAATGCCGTGCCCTGAGATATAAAATCCGAAATGGGCATCCAGATGTCTACTATACCATATATTGATAAATCGCCAAAAATATTCAAGGTCCAAAGACCTGGCGTTGGGTCAGTAAATTTCATTATAATATTTTGATTGCCGTTTTTTATATCAGGAAAAATATACTGAACCTGAACTTTTGTTTTTTCGAGTACAAAATTATATTCTTGAAATTCGTTTGTAGTAAATTGTTTTCTTTCTATTTTATTCCCAAGAGGGGTCGTCAGCGAAATAGAAACTCTATCCGGAACAGACGTCCATAAATTTATTAAAAATCCGGGCTCCCCATTTGCAACATTGAATTCGACTTTATAACTCTCATCCTGAGCAATTTCAATCTGCAAATGTCCCGCTTTATTGGCCTGATTCCCGGCAGGAATAACAACACTTACTCCGGTTGTTGCAGCAATTTGTGATAAATATTTTTCAAAATAAGAAAGCCCATCGTGAGCGCCTTCGTTCGTCTGCATCGGAATATTTATAACAACAGGTTTTTGTAGCTTTCGCGCAATATTAAATATGTACTCGACTCCTGCCATTATATCAGTCGATTCATAACACGGGGCACTAGTAAAAACTGCCGAATTATTTTTCATAATTTTTTTAGCTTTTTTGAGTTTTACAAAAATTATGTTTGAATCCGGTGCAATTCCAATAAAATTAGAATTTTCTTCTTTGCGCCCTGCAATTACCGAAGAAATAAAAGTTCCATGCCCGTTTTCATCAAGATTATTATAAATATTTTGAGACATTAAATTATCTATCTCGTTATTATTATACTCCGTTCCGTATAAAAATCCATCCGGAAGTTTGCCGTTTTGAGATTCTTGATCCCATAAATATGAAATTTTTGATTTGCCGTTTTCGTACTTAAAACAATCGTTATAAATATCTATTCCTGTGTCAATAATTCCAACTAGAACACCCTGACCATTAAGCTGCAAAAATTGCTGTTCACGTACAGCCGATATGCCTGCAGCACTTATTGCTGAATAATTCTGTGCTAAGCCGCAAATCATAGCTTTTTCGGCCAGGACGTAATCCTGAAGATTTTTTCGATAATATTCATAAACATCCAAAGGCGCATGTATTATGGCATATTTTGCCTGCAAAACAGAAGAAATTTTTATTTTGGGTTCTTGTTCGATAAACTCAAGCGACGGCTTATCATAACGCATTATAAAATCCATATAATTTTCGTCAACAACAGGCTCGATTTTCAAATTTTTTTCGTTACTTTCAGAATTATTTTGAATTTGAAACTGAGAAAATTCTTTTTGGAATAAATCCTGTGGATTTTTTATTAAATTATATTTTTTAGCGAAATTCAGCGCATAGCTTATACACAAACTTCCGTAGCCCCAAGAATCATTGGGATAATTTATATTAGATTTTTTATTCGTGCCGAGTTTCAAAAAAGCTTTTAGCCTTTGGCCGTACATAAAAATATCGTTTTGATTTATTATCCCCCACTGCATCATAAGCGCACAGGCGCCTGTTACAAACGGAGCCGCAAAACTTGTACCCGTGAAACTCGAATAAGTTCCGCCGGATTTTGTTGAGATTACAGAAACAGCAGGTGCAACTAAATCAGGCTTAATTAAATTTGTTCGAGTATAGCCTCGGCCTGAAAATTCGGCAAATTCGTCTATATTTGAATCATATCCGCCGACCGAAATTACTTTTAGTGCCGTCGAGGGTATAGTCAAACTAGTCTGGGGTTCGGGATTTAAAAATTGCGTTTCAAGTCCTGAAGACTCAGTTATCGGCAGCCACGCATCTATGCGCCCGTCGATTATATTTTTGGCAATTATTTTTAAAAACCAAGAATTTTTTGGCAAATAACTTCCAGTTGCAGAAAAATTTATAATTACTTGTTGGCCTTCGTAAATCGGCGTTGGCTGCTCGAGATAAAAACTAATTTTAATATTATTAAAAAAAACAGTTTGAGTTCCGACT
>CAMNDS010000147.1 GCA_946535695.1 uncultured Clostridia bacterium
TAATAATTAAAAAAATTTGCAAGCATAAATAAAAAGAAAAAAGATAAATATTTCCCCTGGTATCGCTGGAGAAATTAGTTTAATTTTTTTATATTAATATATTTATACATGGGAATATGGGAATAATGTTCTATTAGTTTATCACTTCTATTCATTTTGACAATGCCATGCTCATTTTTTAAAGCCTTGACATCCATTAAAACTTTTACTACCATAGCCGGGCATAGTAGTTAGTCTATATTTACGTTTTCAATAAAATAAAGAGGTTTAAGATGTCAGATAAAATTAAAGACATAATGAGTGAAACTATCGGCAGAATTAAAAGCATGATTGATGTAAATTCTGTTGTAGGTGCTCCTATAAAAATAAACGAAAAGGTATCAGTTATTCCGATTTCCAAGGTGTCTTATGGTTTAGGAACTGGTGGTTCTGATTTTCAAAATAAATTAGCATCTGGTGATCCATTTTTTGGTGGTGCCTGCGGAACAGGAGTTTCGATTTCGCCAGTTGGATTTTTGGTAATAAATAACGATAATGTAACGTTTTTACAAGTAGATTCTTTCAGTGGTGCTCTTGATAGACTTATTGGTATGGCACCGGAATTAATTAACAAAGTCTCTAGTATTATTAAAAATCGCAAGAAAAATTAGTTATTTGAGTTTTTTATGAAAATTTTAGACAGCATATTTTCTCCTGAAGATTTAAAAAATATTAATAATTTAGAAGCTCTTGCGCAGGAATTAAGAACAGAAATTATTTCAGTCGTATCAAAAAACGGCGGTCATCTTTCGTCAAATTTGGGAGTAGTAGAAGCAACTATTGCACTTTTAAAAGTCTTTGGAGAAAAAAACAATTCTATAATTTGGGACGTAGGTCATCAGTGCTACGCTTATAAAATTCTAACCGGCAGAAAAAATAAAATTTATAGTATCAGACAAAAATCTGGTCTTTCTGGTTTTACAAATTACGAAGAGTCTGATTATGATAAATTTAAATCTGGTCACAGTGGAAATTCTGTATCTTTGGCGCTGGGCATTTCAGAATTCAAACTTAATTTTAAACAAGACGGAAAAGTAATAGTATTTATCGGCGACGGCTCGATGACGTGTGGGCTTGCCTATGAAGGGCTTAATAATGCTTCGAGTGCAAATAATTTAATTATAATTTTAAATGATAACTCGATGTCGATTTCGAAAAACGTCGGCGCTATTTCAAAATATCTTTCAAAAATCAGAACAAATAGTATATATTTAAATACTAAATATATTATCAAAAAAATATTAAATAAAATCCCAAATTCAGGTCAAAAAATAGATAATTTTTTTTCAAATTTAAATATTAAATTAAGAAATTTATTGTTTCAGACAGGTAGTTTGTTTGAAAATTTAGGCTTTAAATACTACGGCCCTATCGATGGTCACGATATTCATGCTATGATAAAAGTCATGCAAATTGCCAAAAAATGCAATAAACCGGTTTTGATTCATATCGTGACTAAAAAAGGCAAAGGCTATAAATTTGCTGAAATTAAGCCAGATAAATTCCATGGGATTTCGAGATTTGATATTAAAACAGGTGATTATTTAAAAAATAAACAAAAAACTTTTTCTGATATTTTTGGCGAATATTTATGTGATCTAGCAAATAAAAATCAAAAAATTTACACAATAACAGCCGCGATGAGCGATGGCACCGGACTTTCAGAATTTGCTAAAAAATTTCCAAAGCAGTTTAAAGACGTTGGAATTGCTGAATCTCATGCAGTGACTTTTGCAGCAGGCTTGGCAGCTGGTGGCTATACGCCAATTTTTGCAGTATATTCAAGTTTTTTGCAAAGAAGTTTTGACCAGTTAATACATGACGTTTCTATGCAAAAATTAAAAATTATACTCGCAATCGACCGTGCGGGATTCGTTGGCGAAGACGGTGAATCTCATCAAGGCATTTTTGATGTATCGATTTTGAATTCCGTACCGAATATTGTCTGTTATTCCCCATCGTTTTTTGACGAATTAAAAATTTCTCTTGATTTGGCTATAAAATCTAATAATTTTACAGCTGTAAGATACCCCAAAGGCACTGAGTTTTTTAAGCCTGGGTGGTTAAATAAAAAGCTTAATAACTTCGATTTTTACGGCGAAAATAAAAATATATTAATAATTACATACGGTCGAATTTTTTCTTTTGCAGCCAAAATTTTTCAAGAATTTTCAGACAAAATAAGTTTGTTAAAATTAAATAAGATTATTCCGTTAGATAATCAAGCGATTATTAAATCACGCGAATATAAAAATATAATATTTTTCGAAGAATCTTATATTAATAATTCTGTTGCAGAAAAATTCGGATTTGAACTTTTAAAAAATAATTTCAAAGGCAAGTTTGTTCCAACTGCAATAAATAATTTCGTAAAGCACGCGACTATGTTTGAGCAACTCAAAGAATTTAAATTAGATTACGATGGGATGCATGAAATAATTGGGGAAATACCAGAATAAACCTTGACAAATTTTTATTTTTTATTACAATAAAAAATAGGGTTTTTATATTCTAAATAAATTTAAAAGACGCACTAAATTTTGCTAGCAATTGCTTGCTAGGAGCTGTTAGCACGAAATAAAGAATCAAAAATGAAAGCAAAGTGAATAAAGAGAAGGAAAACAGAATCAAATTTGTCATAACGGGTAAAAGTACATCTAAGAACATATATAAAATTTTTTAATTAAAAAGAAATTAAATAAAGAAGTATAAAAAATAAGCTGGATAAAAGAAGACGCTCAAAATTTTTCCAAAG
>CAMNDS010000148.1 GCA_946535695.1 uncultured Clostridia bacterium
CGTTGTGTCTATCCGTATCTATCGCCGCTATGGACTCATCCACATACAGGCTATATCCATACTCTCTGATTATGCTCCGGATATCATCCTTATAGTATTTAAACGCCGCGTGGGTAGTGGCGACATTCCTACCTTGTTTCATTAACTCGACCGTTTGCTCAGTAACCGATCTCCAGTCGTGTTTATTACGCTGCGGGATCGCGAAGTTTAAAGCGGGGCAATCTCTTCTTACACGTTCGTCCTCACTCTTCAGACTGAGAAGGACGACCACTCTGAACTCATCGTCTTCCGCCTTCCGCATATTCAGTTCCCGAATCATGCTCTGGCTCTTACCCCCACCCATAGGGAAGTCACACACTCGGACATCCGGCGGTCCGTCCGGCGCCCGCTCTTTAATCTCGGCGAATGTTACCGGTTTCGTCATAGGCATTCTCCTTTCGTTGGAATTAGAAATAATTGTCATCACAATTATATTATACCAAATATGGATATTACTGGTACATGGTTCTGAATTAATTGTAATATTTTCGTAATATTAGCCGGCGTAAAAAGGGGTTAAAAACCCGATTTTCGTCATTTTAGCATTTTAAAAATGCTGGTGGGTCCCGGAAGCCACTGATTGCAATGGGTTTCAGCCGCGTCTTTATAAAAAATAATTTCAACTACGTTAGCGGTAGATTTAAGAACGCTCTGCCAGAGCATATCTACATACGTTCTACATTCGCAGAGCGTAGATTTAATTTCGAGCTACATCATCTACTGGGACTTTTTATAACCAGAAGGAAAAGAATATAGTTTCTATTCACTTCAGTAGAGTAAGATGATGGCGAGAAATTAATACCTTTTTGATATCGTGGCGTGACTTCCGGTGAGAAGAAGAAACCCCTATTGATCCAGTACGATGGATTCTTTTTTCTTTTTAAAAAAAGAAATCCAATCGTGTTACAGGAAGTCTATTCTTCGAAACCGGAAACGAGCGCCACATTAAGAACCATACTCATATAACTTACAGTACGTCTTGTAATGATCGTTCGATCCTAAGTTTAAGTTCGTATAGGCGTCAGCGATCTCTTCCTCGGTGAGCCCGATATAATCGAGCGTCTGCGCGACGGAAGAGTGTCCGAACATCTTCTGGAGCAATACCAGTTTGCGGGGATCATGATTCGACATTGCCATCTGGTGATACGCAAACGTCTTCCGGAGCGTATGAGATGACATCTTAATACCAATACCCAGCGCTCGATTAATGTCCTTCAGTATAAGATCTACTGCCTGACGGGATATCGGGCGATTCTCACCCTTCCTATTATTGGACTCGCTCTGGAAGAGATAATCCGTTAAGCTGACGCCGGGATTGTGCTCCAGGTATAGTAGGACGGCATCAATGACCGCCGAGTTAATATAGATCGAACGATTCTTCGTAACCTTCCTCGTATTCCGGGTCTTCATTTCCAGAATAGAAAAGTCTCTCTTGAATGAGAAGTCCTCATTGATTAGATCGCAGAACCGGAGCCTTAATAAGTCGGATATCCGTAAGCCAAAGTTAATGCCTACTATAAACAACATATTGTCCCGGTACTTCTCATTCTCAATTAGCCAGTTGGTAATACGATCGATCGTGTCCAGATTCTTAATTGGTTCTGCTGCGTGTGTAGGTACAGCCAGTGTAGTAATCTCTTCCTTCGCAGGCTCGATTAACTGTTCACGGCGGATCCTCGCTGAGGCGGCGATTCTCTTAACGTCGATCGGCCGGGTAGGGGAGGCGCCGCTGAAGTCTACCTTTATTACGTTGCTCATCTTCCAAACCTTCCTTTCCTTGTTATGACAACTTGTACCCTCGGGGGTAAATAGGGTACCTCAATTTCCAGATTTGTCAAGGAATATTTTTCGTATATTTATGCACAATAGTTTTAATTTTAAATGTTTAAATGTTGTTTATCGGGCGAATATAAGACGATTAACAAACATATGTTCCTATATACAACATTCTTTTCATTCCTGGCTATCGAATGTTTCAGAGAATCAGGATGACCCCTGAGAGGGCTTCAGACGACGATAGAGCGCGTTTTAGATCGATCTGGACTCGTAGGTCGATGAGGATATAAAAAATGCGTCGAAAGAAGCGGATTTTCGAGGGGTGGTTTTTGTGGGAGAAGTGGTAATGAGAAAAGACAACCCGGTCGTTAAATTGTTAATTGCCTACTATAATAATATGGTAATTACCCGCCCTATGTTGACATAGTGTCAAAATGTCAAGTTGACTACTTGTCATGCAAATGAAATGATTTTATTGGTACAACAACTAAAAATCAATGAATATTGTATACAGGGGCATAACCGCCCCACTTGCACCCCTATATGGTAATATTTTACAGATATGGTAAAAACGCTATTTTTTTACTATCGTTAATCGTTAAATAATAATCGAGAAAAGATAATAAATTATCTCATTAAATTAAAAAAAACCGTTGACTTTTTTCCAATTCTATGTTACCTTATAAGGACAGGAGAATACTCAATAAAGGCACTTGATAAATATCAAGGATAGGGGGTGACATAAAAAAGTCGAGTGCCGAAAACAGACAATTGTTAGTTTTAGTTAGTTCTAGTTAGCATGTAGTGAATATTGGAGGTTTAAGATGTTAAAGGTTAGAAAGAACACAGAAAAGAAAGCTATCGTTAAATCTAGTGGCGTATGGATGTCATTCGTTATGCCGAATGGTAGAATGTTCGTGTACGATAGCAATGATAAGAAAGCGGCGGAATATGTTCGACG
>CAMNDS010000149.1 GCA_946535695.1 uncultured Clostridia bacterium
GGATTATGTTATCAATACATGAAAAACGATGTAACATTTTTATAATCGAATATGATAATCTATTTTGCAATTCTTCTCGGGATTGTTCTCTCTGTGATTCAGATAGTTTAATATTAAAATCATCCATCATGACCGCCATACGAGACTGCAATAACCAATTTCCGTCGATTATAAGTGTGCATTTATTTTTAGTCATAGTTTAATATATAAATACATACGTAGAATTTTATTATAATAGTAAAATATAAATATGAATTATTCAAAATATAATACATATGAATCGTTTATAAATGACGACGAAATAAAAAAGATGATAACTGAAAAAGTAGATTTGGAAAAACATGAGCATGGTAAAGAAAAATTTAAAAAAGAACTTGAACAAAAATCTCAAAATAAGGATAAATTAGATGTATATTATGCGGGAAAAATTGAAAAATATACGAATATATTTAAACACATAGTAGTATTCACAAATGATCGTAATCCAAAAACCAATAAAACTTTACATAATATATATAAAGCAATAGATAATCTCAAAAAAAATCACTGCGATATTATTCCTGAAATACATGTATTTATCGCGGCAGATATAGACGCAGATGAGACCGAATCCGAAATTACTATCATGGACGGTGATGAAAAGTTTATTATCAAAGATGAATCGAATTTGGATACATTAATTTTTTCTAGGTTGGGGGTACAAGATGAGGATCAATGCGAACATATCGTTCAGGTTCTTCAAGATAGAGGATTTTTAGTACTAAACCCCGTTAAATACAGTGCACTAGCATGCAATAAGTATGATTCCGCAGTATTATTTGAAAAAGGCGGTATTCCTCAACCGAGATTTGCTCTTATGACTAAAGATATCCTTTATGATGGACAATTATATAACGATACTATGAAAGAGATTTATCCTGAATGGGATGAAAAAAATTCGGATAATAATGAAAAACTAATGTTCGTCGTAAAAATTTTAGACGGTCATGGTGGTACAGGAGTAGCCATGATAGATGGAAAAAAGATATTAGCTATATTTCAAATGATATTTGCTATCGATCCCGAACGCAAACTTATTATACAGAGGAAAGAAGAAGCCGATGGTGGTGATATACGTGTGCATGTTCTTACCTTAAGAAATAAACAATTGATCCTCGCCTGTATGAAACGTGTTAAGATAGGCGGTGATTTTAGATCCAATGTATCATTAGGCGCCGAGGCCGAACCTGTTATTCTAACCCCAGAACAAGAACAGATAGCATTAAAAACCGCACAGTTATCTCATCTCCCGTGGTGCGCAGTAGATATTATGCCATTAGTTAAAGATTCTAATAAAGAGATAGGAGATAATGTAGTCCTCGAAATCAATGCATCGCCCGGTACAGAAGGTATATCCGAAGTAATAAAAGAAAATTTTATAAATATTTTATTAAATGAATTAAACGATCCGTCTGAATTTATGTTACAAGATAAAATAGCAGGATATGTAGAATCAGTAAAGATTAATTTTGGAGATATAGAAAAGGAATTTTTAGCTAAGTTAGACACGGGTAATTCTTCTAATGCATCATGTCTAGAAGTGGGAGAATATAAGGACGAAAATAATAAAATAGAATTCATTATCGATGGAAAAAAATATGTTTTTAATAAAGTTAGAGAATCAAAAGTTGTCGCAGGGGAAGAACATTATCGGCGACCCGTCATAATAGTTCCCGAATTACAATTGGGGTTAAGAAAAGTTAAAAACGTTGAAATAAGTATTGTTAAGAGTCGTAACTCTAAAACAACAAATTGCTTATTAAATAGGGATATATTAAGTAAACTCGGCTATGTCGTTAATCCTAGTAAAGCACATATATTAACGCAAGAAATGGAAAAAGTAAAAATTATATAAATTATATAATTTTATGAAATAGTTATGTAACCTATTAAATGAATCTATATTAGATGATGATGAGACTGTTAAAGATAACGTTATAAAACATTATAATCAAAATATCATTATGATATGATAGGGGAGATTGGCGGGAAATGGTATATAGAATTGAAATACAAAATACCGTCGGTGATGTTTATATAGGTAAAGAATTTACTTCTATTAATACCAGAATAAAAATATTTACAATATTTTTTAATAAACAATATATTTGGGTAATAGACGATGAAAAATTATTGAAATTATTTGATAAACATTTTATAAAAGGAAAATCCATCGATGCGGTAATAAACGTAGATGATAGATATAATATGTATATGTGTAATTATTTTTATACGAGATATAAATGGGATGATTTAAAAACATTATTAAAAAAATAAAACGCCATGCCAGCTAGATCGAAAGCACAACAAGCCTTATTCGGAATGGCTCTTGCGGTAAGACGCGGAGATATGAAACGTTCAGAAGTCAATAAAGAAGTATTGGACTTAGCCGATTCTGATATAACTACAAAAGATTTAGAAGATTTTGCAAAGACTAAACACAAAGGATTAAAAGATCACGTGAAGGAAAATATACTTCTAGATGATTGGTTAAAAGTATTTATAGTTGTTAAGCCCGAATTTTTACATCTTCGTGAAGATATACTTAATTTGTTTAACGGATATGTAGTTATATCAGAATGTTTTAAAAGACTTACTTTAGATGAAGCTCGAAAACTTTATTTGCCTCATAAAAAAGAAGATTTTTATGAGCAATTATGTTCGTATATGTCGTCCGGAATAAGTGATGGTATTCTTTTATACCCGAAAAAATTC
>CAMNDS010000150.1 GCA_946535695.1 uncultured Clostridia bacterium
TTATCGTTATACTACATGCGATACGCAACATCCCGAAGAATGCATCGATGGTCATACTATATATGTTCATACCGGAGACGATTTATATCAAACGTTTGAAAAAACTAAAAGAGCATATATGGTATTATTAAAGAATGGTATAGTATTTGATCGATTACTTCGCACGAATACTTCAACTTTTATCAACGTTCCGCGTACCATTAGATTTATGGAATCATTGGAGGATAAAGAAATAGGAGGTAGTATATGTGGGTATTATCATAAATATTCAAACAGTCGGCTAGAATTTAAATTTAATACTATATGCGGAAATATGTATGTTATGTCAAAATATATAGCGGACCGTATATTTTTAAGTGGGTATAATCAAGAGACGTCTGGTGCAAAAATTCAAGATGGTGATGATATTATAACTATGTATATCATTAATGAGATTTTTAATACGTATCCGGGTCCGTTGAATGAAATAACGCTCGTGGATGTGAATACATTCAACGAACCTAATAGTTTTTATTCAAAAAGTTATATTCCACGATATAAATGGATATTATCCGGGCAAGATTTGGCGGAAGATCAGAGAGAGCAATATGTAGATAATCCCGAATTAGTAAATTTAGTATCCGCGATTTCTGTTCGAACAGCAACATTAGATTTTGATGAACGAATTAATAAATATCATGAATTTGAACACATGAAAGAACTTTATGAACATTATAAAATATAAAAGGGATTAAAATTTAATCCCTTTTATTTTAATTGCAATTGCATCTGTTGTATAAATTCTTTCGAGCCGCGCGTTTTATTATTTATAGACGGTTCATCTTCTGAATCTTCTTCTTGATTATAATCTAAATTTAGCTCGAGTTGATATCCTTTCATGAATACTTGTAGACTTTTAATGGTATCGTCAATTTTTGTCTGAATATTTAATATCGTTCGTTGAACTTCAGTTAGAGCTCTATATAATGATGCATTATTCGAGTTGACCGAAATTGCTTTTATAAGAGAATCTTGAGTGACCTCGTCGATGCGTCTCATTTTAATTAAGATACTTAAAGAATCAATATCTGCTTCTACTCGTTTCCGAAATATATCATGTGATTTCATAAATTCGTCGTCATAATAGAATTTAGACAAATTATCTATCATCGACACTACGTATTTCTTTGCTTCCTCTTCTATCTGAGGAACATCAATTTCAATAGGAGCAATTCCTTCGTTAGGATCTATTAAATTTTCTATATATTCTTCTTCTCTCATTTCTTTTTAGGTCTACCTGCTAATTTTTTCTTAGATTTAGTCGCCACATCCTGCTCTCTAAATTCAGTCATCTGTATAGGTAATACTTTAGATTGCGGACTCTGTATATAGTTTTTTAATCTATCTTCTATAAATACAACTAGCTGATTAGATAGTTGTTGTCGGATATAATCAGAACTTAAGTTATTTATATAATAATTAATTATCATATGAATATCGATACCCATATATTCAGTTAACATCTCCATTTGTTTTAATGGAAAGTTTTTCCAGGATATTTTAACATCTATTTCTGGTGGTGTTGCTCTTTTAAGTAATCTTTCAACGAATCGCTCGTCTTCGGATTTTTCATCGGAGATCATAGAATTCTTCGGTATTATATTATTTGTGGTTGTGTTTTTAATTGTGGTTGTGTTTTTAATTAGCGCTTCATCTTCAGGCAGAATATTATAGTTATTATTATCTTCAAGTTCGCTAAGAACTTTTTTTGGAAGTTCTGATGTTTTAGATGGGAGAGACGTCGACGGTATAATAGGTTTATCTGATTTGACATAATTTTGAATAAAATTATAATCAAACATTCTTCCATCGGTAGCTTGAATCATTAGTTGATTATCTTGAAAAAAAGAATCTCTAACTGTAAAGCTATCCCCAGTTTGAGGATTATACCATGTACCATCTATCATCGGCCCGCCGTCGACAGGAAAATTAAATTCATTCATATTTTATTTTTATTTTATATTTTTAATTATTAAAGGTTTGTTTATATATATCAATTAAATCGGGATATTTATTCAATGTATATACTATCGTTGCTACTCGAGCTGGATCTTCATTATTAAAATATAACGTCGGAACATTATTGTATAATAAACTAACAAAATATCCTAAATCTCGCGTTTCTTGCTTTTCCCGTTCGGAAAAATTATAACTCCGTTTCTCGTCTTTAAATCTAGAGTAACGATTATTTTTCGTATTATCCATCCATATAAAACAGTATGGCTCTTTTATATTCGTAAATGATACAGATATTAGTTGATCAGGACTGAGTACAAAGATATTATTATTATCGAATTCATACCTTGTAAGCCCTTCGTAGAACTCTTGATTATTAATATAACATTTTTGTAAAAATATATATGCGTTATTTTCGAATATTTCATTTACTTCTTTTGTAGAAAATAATTCATAATCGTAACTATTATATATTTTACTACTTGGTTTTTCTATATCCGAGAATAACTTACCTATATTTACATTTAATTGTTCGAGAATACTAGTTACTTCTTTTTTACCACTTCCATGCAATCCAACAATAAAAAACTTCATTTATTTTAACTTTTTACTAAAAA
>CAMNDS010000151.1 GCA_946535695.1 uncultured Clostridia bacterium
TTCTGCTGGAAGAGTCATACAAAATTTGCTGGTCGACAAAAAGGCTCTTTTAAGTAAATTAGGCGGTTTTTTGAGAGATTTTAACCTCCTTAATATTACAAGTTCGCCAGAATATAATGTTGCTTTTGAAGCCAAACATGGCAAAAAAGATATTCCAGTCGATCTAGAATTAATTATGGAATTTGCTGAAAAGGAAGGCATAAATTTAGATGAGTTTTTATCACGTATTAAAGTTGACATGTCAAAAAACCAAAAAGTAGAAAATGAAGCTAAGTATAAAATTGAATTATTGGCATCAGTGGTAGTTATTTGTAATTTGGTGTTGGATACTGATGCTGAAACAGTATTAAAAGAAAGTATGGAAGAGGCAAAAAAAGATAAACTAAAAGCAGAAAAAATGAAAGCAGTGGCAAAGAAAAATAATGACAAAAATGCAATAGAGGGAGCAGAAAAAAAAATAAAGGAAGCAAAAGAAAAAATAAAAGACTTGTCATCATTTGAAGTAGAGTATGGTTGGAATAGTACAATTATTAGGATACCAGGATGCGGCAAATTTAATATTACTATGAATAACGACGGTAGTTTAACGTTTGATGCGCAAGGTGAAGACGCCAAAGATAGTTTTAAAGTTACGTTGATGCCACTTAAAAACGGACAAAAAGCGGTATAAAGACTTTATAGAGAAAAATTTTCTACGACAAACGCCGGTGAAGGTGAATTTTAATTAATCCCACCATACCGGCGTTCTCTTTTATTAAACTCCAAAATTGCATTATCTAAATCTTTTTCAGAAAAATCAGGCCAAAAAGTTTTTGTAAAAAATAATTCAGCATAAGCCACTTGCCAGAGTAAAAAATTTGAAAGTCTGAACTCTCCACCGGTCCTTATAAGTAAATCGACGTTAGGCTGATTTTGAGTATATAAATAATTATCAAAATTTTCTGTGTTTATACTTTCTAAATTTGTTCTCTTATTTTTTAAATCATCAATAATTAACTTTAAAGAATTCAAAATTTCGCTTTTTGCTCCATAATTAAAAGCAATATTTAAAGTCATACCTGTATTTAATTTGGTTTTTTCCTCGAGAGTATGTATTAAATTTAGTATACCATTTGAAACGCCTTCTTTTTCGCCGATCACTCTAAATTTTATATTTCTTTTTTGTCGATTAATCGCTTCTTCTAATTTTTTTTTGAAAATTTTCATAAGAAATTCGACTTCAATTTTAGAGCGCTTCCAATTTTCGGTAGAGAATACATATAAAGTCAAAAATTTTATGCCAATATTACTTGCATAAGAAACAATTTTATCGGCAACTTTAACGCCTTCCAAATGACCAAAAGTACGGTTTTTACCACGCATCCCTGCCCAACGCCCGTTGCCATCCATTATGATAGCAACATGTTTTGGAATTATTATCGAGCTTTTATCCAACTAGACCTCCATAACTTCGTTCCTTTTCGATGCACACATATTATCTATTTTATTATTGTACGAATTAGTTAATTCCTGAATTTTTTTTTCAAATTTTTTGGCATCGTCGTCACTTATTTCTTTTGCCTTTTTGGAATTATTTATTTTAGAAATAACATCACGGCGAGCGTTTCTTATGGTTATTTTAGTTTCTTCGGCAAGTTTTGAAACTTCTTTAGAAACTTTTAAACGCTCTTCTTCGCTCAGCGGCGGAAAATTCATCCTTATTTTTTCGCTGTCGCTTTGAGGCGTTACACCCAAATTTTCTTTTTGCAAGGCTCTTTCAATTTCTTTTAAAAGAGAAATGTCCCAAGGTTTTATAACAAGCGAACGCCCCTCAACGCTTGTAGCTACCAATTGATTCACCGGAGTTTTAGAGCCATAATATTCAATAAAAACTTTATCTAAAATTTTAGGATTAGCTCTGCCAACTTTTATTAATTTATATTCTCCTTGCAAAAATTTTATCGCCTTATCCATCAATACTTTTGCATTTTTTACAAAATCTTCCATAAAATACTCCTATTCATTAATTTCCAAAACATTCACAAGTACTTTTGCAGATATTCCAGTAAAGAGTTGAATACTTACCGAATGCATTCCAAAAGTTTTAATAACGTGCTCAGAACCCGAAAAAACAATTTTGCGTCTATCAATATTTACGTCGAATTCTTTTTTTAATGCATCGCTTATCTTAGCATTTGTAATACTTTCATGAATTTTCCCAGATATTCCTGCAGAAATTTTTAAAGTTACGGTTTGATTATTAATTTTTTCAAAAACTTTTTGTGCATTTTCTTTGGCAATTGCCAGCTCACGTTCTTTTGATTTTTCCTTGGCTTTTACCTCCTCAAGCGCGCCAAAAGTTGCCTCTTTGGCACTTTTGCTACTTAACAAATACCTTGCGTACCCATCTTTTACTTCTACAATTTCGCCCGATTTGCCTGCACCTTTAATATCTTTTAAAAGAACTAACTTCATTTTTTTACCTCCAAAACTATTGGCAATATTAATGGATTCCTTCTTGTTTTTTCGTAAAAGAACTTATAAAAAAACTCTCGGAACTCTAATTTTATCATATTCCAATCACAATTTGGTTTTTCAAAACACTCC
>CAMNDS010000152.1 GCA_946535695.1 uncultured Clostridia bacterium
TATAAATATATTATAATAAAAATTTTAAAAAAAATCAAAAGCGGATATTTAACCGCAGGTTAATTATCCGCTTTATTTCTTTCAAAAATTACCATATATTTAGGAAGATCAATTGATGTTTCTTCAATTTTAATATGTTGAATATATTTAGATCCTATTATTAATTGTTCATCAATAACTTTAGGAAGATCACATTGTCGAATATTTGTAAGTACATATTGTTCTTTTTCTGGTTTTGTTAATAATTCATTTAAATATTGACATAATAAACGAATACAGTCATGTCCTTCACTATAATCCCATGCAGACATAATTTTTCTATTACCTTTATTTTTATATAAAAATTTGATATAATTATAAATATAAAATAGTTAGTATGGTACTTTCCAGGAGGTACAACAATGAATAGTTTCTCTTATACAACCATTTTTTTCATCATAACAACAGCAATTTTTCTTGCACGTTTCTTCGATCCGTTTCGGATTTTTTACGGTTGTCATCATAATCATATTACCCTGACGGACTTGTTCTTGAACAAATTTTTCGGTAGGGGAAGTATTTTGTTCAAATTCACAGATTTTGATATTTCCACAAGTATTGCAAAATCCCATTTGAGAAACGCAATTACTGCATATAATGTGCGGGCTCCCGTCTATGATATCCACAATGGCGGATTCTAGCATAATATTACCGCAAATTTCACAAATTTTTAGTGACTCTTGGAATGTATGTTTTGAACAAGAGTCCGTGTTTGGATCAACTTTTAGCTTAGATAAAGAGCAGAATGAATCTATCCCTTGTGCTACCTTGAAGCCGCAGTCGCCGCAAATTGGATGAAATAAAGACATTATTCAAATTCTCCTTCTTCTTTTGGAAAATCAAAGTAAATTTTCCCATTATGATCTTTTTCAGCGAGATAATAAGATTCAATTTTGGTTTCATTATGTCCTTCAAAGAACATATGAAACATTGCGTCATTAAGAGTTAAAGTTTCAGAATCTTCTCCGATTGGCATAAGAAAATCAAGAGAAATAATAGAATCTTCTGCCCAATCTTGAGTGATTGCATCTATTGCTCCAGAATAAGAATTCGCAGCAACAAGTCCGCCAGTTTTAATTTCTTTATCTTTATATTCATTATAGTAGGAAATTTTAAAAATATAATAGGTCATAATGAGTACCTCTCTTTTTATTTTTATACATATATTATATAATATTTTTTATAAAAAATCAAATGTATTACTTTGTTGGACAATGCAGTTAATTATAATTAAATTGGTTTTTATATAAAATAGAAAATTTTAAGGGGGGTATTTATGGGTAAAGAAAAAAATATTTCGGTTACTATAAGAATATCTGAAGAAATGAAAGAAAAATTGCAAAAAATTTCTGAAAATAATGAAGAGACTATTTCTTAGGTAATTCGTAAAGCTATTAAAGAATATTTAAGTTAGGAGTAAATTAATTATGCCAAATACCAATTCAAAATTCAAAATAATTTACTCTTTAAGAGTCCATATTGCACTTTAGTCTCTTGGATTTTAGTATGAGATTGAAATGCGGAATCCTAAAAAACCAAATTTAAATTGCTGGGTATACTAGAATACACCGGAGTTTCAACTAGCACTTAAGCAACTTATAGGGGAGGTTTCTTCCTGTGGCAGTTAACGAATTAGATTCTTTTGTTTTTAAAAGAAAATGGATTGAAAAAATTGCAGCTCTTCCGGTGGAGTAGCAAGATTAGATTATTGCGGAAATTGCTCGATATGGAGTAGGACTTCCTATGCGGCGCGATGGTGATGCGTATATAGCTTCTATGGTTAAACTTGTAACTGATGAAATTGATTTTTCAAAAGAAAAATATTAGGAAAGATTAGTTATGAGTTAGTTTGCTGGGCGTAAGAAGAAAGTTGATGACGAATAGATTTTACGTTTAGCTTTAACTGGGAAAAATTCAACTGAAATTGCAGAATTGCTTGGAATAAGTAAAAGTGCGGTTGATCATAGCGAGGGATGGAAAAAAAGAAAACAAATAATGAATTAAAATTTTGCAACTTTTTAGATTCTAGTAAAACCGAGCGAATGCGAGGTTTTACAAAAAATTTTGCAAAATTTGCAAGTGCGGTCGCAGAGTCTATTGTAAAAATCTATGGAAAAAGAATTACTTTTTTGCAATTTTGCATAAACTTTGCAAAATTTTTGCAAAAATTTTGCAATTGTACAAATCTATATATATATAATTTTGCAAAAAAATTTTGCAAAATATTTGCAAAAATTTCTCGCTTCGCTTGAAATTTTTGCAAAGGGGGAGAACTTCGTTCTCCCAGAGGAAATATGCTGGGGGGTAAGAAACTTATTTGAAAATCAAATGAAAATTTGATATAATAAAATTGAAAAATAAAAAGAAGATTTCAAAAAATCGAGTTGAAAATTGAGGTTAAAATAATGAGAGAAATCGGTATTTATGGAAATAAGAGAGTTTTTGAACTTAGTAAAATAGAATATGATAATTTAAGACCTATTAAAGATACGTATTATTTAATTACTGATAATA
>CAMNDS010000153.1 GCA_946535695.1 uncultured Clostridia bacterium
ATTTCAGCCATAGGTAAAGCCGAAATAATAAAAAAGGCTTTTGAAAAAGGTGCAGATTATTACCTTAAAAAATCTTTTAATTTTGAACATTTAAAAAATATAATTTATAATTTACTTGACGGTGATATTAATAAAAATTTAGAATCTGAAAGTTTTATTATCAATAAGCTTGGAATCCCAGTTAATTTGCTTGGATTTAAATATATTTGTCAGATTTTAAAAATAATAAAAAACCAAAACATAAGTATTAGCGAGGCTTATCGAGTAATTGCAAAATCTAACAGGACCTCGGATGAATGTGTTGAAATTAATATACGAAACGCTATAAAACACGCACATAAAATAAAAAACGATTTTTATCTTAAAACATTTGGCAAATCAATTAAATTAAAAAAACCTAAAAATTCTGTTTTTTTGCATACACTTGCTAATTATTATGAAAATTATTTAGGTATTTAAAAATAAGAGTATAAGCAACTCCCTCCGACCATCAGTTGGAGAAAGACTAAATTCTCCAAGTTAACATCTTTTTCAAGTGAAAGTGTACTATAAGTTGCTAAAAAAGAAATTTATATATTCTAATTTTCGTCTTTTCGGCATTGCTAGATATTTTCCCCGTCACGGTCGGAGAGAAAGATTAAGCTTATTATTCCACACAAACAAAATCATAGATGTCAGGTTCGTTAAGTTTTGTAACTTTGACCAGTTCATAAATATTAATGTTTATATTATTATTATCTTCTTTATTAATTTTAACATATGAACTATCTGGCCAATCATATTTAATATTTTCTTCAATTAAAGTTGTAAAATTGATACCATGTAGTTCTCTTTTGGCACCATTATTTTCCCAGTATCTTTTTACAAAAGTATCTAAGTTTTCATTCCTAGACAGACCAGTCCAAGGATCATCTATTGTAACTATATTTCCTGAATCAAAAATTTTTACAATATTTACAGCATGCCCTAAATTATTATCAGACCAAGCCAAACTATCACTAATGCAAAATGCTTTTTTGCCTATTTTGTCGTAAAAATTCAAAATAAAATATTTTATGCCCGTTAGTTTCTCGTCAACATTCAAATCTTTATCCCAATAAATTGTTCCTGCTTTAAATTTTAATTTTTTATCAATATTATTCATTTTAGAAATAAAATCTCTACTTAGAATAATATCAGGACCACCACCTTGTTTTCTAAGAGACTTAAAAAACCAAGGATTTTTGTCAAATAATTTTTTATACAAATCTTCTTGTTTTATTTTGACACCCTTTAGTTTAAAAAGCTCTTGGTAACAAGCTAACCAGCACCAGTTAATTCCTTTTTGTAATTCGATATCATTACTTTTTACTGCATTAAATTCTCTTATCTGCCTATCATATTCTTTTTTCATTTGTCTGGGCATTTCGAACTCATCGATTGCTATATCATACACTTTGTACACTAATGGAGCAAGAACAAGAGTAGGCAATGCGAATTTAATTAAATTTTTAATATCAAATTTTTTTATTTTATTATTATTTTTGCGCATATCTTTGATATGATTATCACATATTTCATTAGTTTGCTTACAAATGTAATCATTTTTCAGTGCAGCATTTGTATTTTTTATACCAAAAATATATGTAAGTATCATAGATACAGTTGCTAATCTTTTTACCCTTTTTGAATTCACAACAATTTCACCTCCGAATAAAACTCAAATTATAGATATTATATCATAAATTATAAAAGATATACAACTTTTACTATTTTTTGTGCAACATTTTTAAAAAGTATTTCTAAAAAGGCATTGCTAAAAAAGATATATATTCCCTCCGGCAACGCCGGAGAGAAATTCGTTCGATTTTTTAAATACCAATCACAAATTTTGAAAAAATCTAATCAAAAACTTTAATTAATCACTATTCGCAAGACCATCTAGTGCTTTGGCTTCGCGAATTCTTTTTGTAGGTTCTGCAGCTGCGTAAACTTTGGGTACTTCGCCGACAATAACTGTTTCAGCAATAGTTATATTAGTTTTTACATTTGTTTCCACAGGATAACCCGGTATAATTGCAGCAATATTTACGTTTGTATTTAAATTAATTCTGTGTTTGGTTTGATTTATGCCAGCTTCAGAAAGTTCACTGTCAAAATCGGTTACAACATTGCCGGTTACAAAAAGTTTGACAGTGATTATCGGACCCGAACCACTAAAAAGTTCTGTACCCAAAATTGCACCAAGTGGAATTTTTATCTTTCTAATTTCTTCTTTATTAAGCTCATTTGATATTGCATTGCTAAGGCTCGAACGCAAGCAGTTAATTTTTTGTACATTTGTAGTAATTCCCAACAGTTTTCCCTCTTCGGCGCGCTCAATCTGGACAATATCGGAATACTTAAAATTTTGTGTGCCAAGCTCCCTGTTAACGGCATTATCAATTGCATTAACCGCCACAGACCTTGCTTTATCGGCCATTATTGACTTAATTATAGGTCTGAGTCTTAAGTCTAATAAAAATAAAATCATTAAAATCGCTATTAACAATATAATTATTTTATTTTTTT
>CAMNDS010000154.1 GCA_946535695.1 uncultured Clostridia bacterium
TGTCATTGAAATAATTGTTCAACCACATGTCTGGTTGAACATTGAAGCTGACCCCATATTCGAGGTCGATTACTAATCGAACGTTTTTTCGATTGATGAATTTGAGAGCATTTATTGCTGTTCTTAATTCAGGGTAGTAATCTTTCTTAATCAATTCTTGTTCAGTCATTTTATTTTCTCCTATATAAAACAGGACGCGTATTTCTACGCGCCTTTTTGTTATTGCATTTTTTAATGAGTCTATATCAATTCTTTTCTTATGGCTGACCACATAACCGGCTGGATTCGATCCAGTTCGTTTTTCATTGTTTCTAGAAATTGGTCGTCTATGTAATAAACGCCCTTTCCTTCATGATAAGTTGACTTATTTAACAGTTCACGTTCTACGGCACATCCGTAGACTGTATAAAGAATATCACGCAAGGTATCAAAGGCGCCTTGCGTGATGTTTATTTTCCTTTTCATACTACTTCCTTTTATAATAATACCAAACCACGTCAGTTGACGGATCGACGAACTCACCGACAACATTAGCGTTCTCGAGAACGTCCATAAAATCTTCATCAATTTCTGAATGATCAGTCCATAACTTTTTCATGGCGTTCCATAATCTTTTTATTTTCTTGTTTACGACAACATTGTCGTTGATATAATCCGTTATCCTATCAAGGAAAACGTATTTGTCATCGTATAGAAGAGAAAAATCGTCGTCTCTAACACGCCAAAAAGCTTCGTGGAATGAATTTCCATATTCTGAAACCCACATGAACCATAGGGTTTTTTCATATTCGGTTAAAGTATTAAACATTCTTATGTAGGTTTTTATTTCGACTACTGAGTCGAAAAGCTCACATTTTTCCTTTTGAATTTCCCAAGCACGAGAAAAACGGAAGTCAAGATTTGTTTCGTGATAATATGGACGAATCATTTTTAATCTCCTATATAAAACAGGACGCGTATTTCTACGCGCCCTTGCGTTATTGTTTTTTGGGGTATTACTCACCTTTGTAGTAATACCATGTTTCCCCATCGCCGGGGTTTACGAACTCACCTATGACATTGTTATCTTCGAGGAAGTTGATGAAATCCTCGTTGATTTCTGCGTAATTTGTGAATGCGATCATGATCGCATTCCATATGTCTTTTATATAATCGGGAACCAAAATTTTGTTTTTGAGATACCCAACGACGTATTCTATTGATTCGTCGATGTCAGGGTATAACAGGTACGGATTTTCCTTACCTGTATTCCAAAAGGCGTCTTCAAAAGATTGATTAAATTCATGAACAAACATATACCATTCAGTTCGTTCCCATTCTTCGAGATCATTAAACATTTTAATGTAATTTTTCAATTCGACAATTGAATTGAATTTAACGCCTTTTTGTTTTTGATATTCCCATGCTTGGGAAAATCGCGGGTCAATAATTTCATAATATGAACTTCTCATTTTATTTTCTCCTGTATAAAACAGGACGCGTATTTTTACGCGCCCTTTCAAGGTGGGTTGTGAGTATTACTATTCAATACTCATAGTAATATACGTGTAGCTTTGTTACCGGGTCAACGGCTTCTCCTATGGGAGCTTCAAGCCTCCATTCGTTTGCTAAATGAGTCCAATCCAAACAACACGTAACAGCGAACTCTAACATGGGATTTCCCACGTTTTCAATTGTTCGTTCAAAATCTTCTGAGAACTCAGATATACAGAGTTCTTCAAGCGTATCTCCAGGTTCTCCGATTATTCTAGGTTGATTTTTAGCAAGTTCAATAGCGTCGTCCCAGTGTTCACCGTCTTCTGTTATGTATATATAACATTCGAGTTTTTCGCGTTCGTTAAGCGTTCGCCATTCTTTAAGGAACTCTTTCAAGTCAAAGATTCCATCAAAGAAACGGTCGCTTGTCGCGCCGTTTCCGTAATAAATTTTGCTGTTCTCTAAGATGGCGGCCAACGTTTTGTCATTCGTTTTCATAGCATGTTTCCTTATGAAAAAATTTGTGTAATATATCCGCATAAGTAAACCCAACGTGAGTTCACATATTTACGGACTTGATAAACATAACACGATATAGGACGTTTAACCTATATCGCGTTGTTTTTTACGCGTTGACGACGTATTCGTCGCCTTCGTCGTTGACTTCGATAATACCGATCGCGATGAGGTCGCGACCGACTGATTGCCAATCGTCGTAATCGAGTTTGGGCGCAACTAACATTGCGCAATCGTAATCGCTTAATCCTTGTAAAAATTCTTCTATGTCAGACGAATCAATATATCCGTCTTTATCTAGGATATTTACTTCTTCAGGATCGATTGATCCGTCCGCGTCTAAGTCGCGATAAACCGAAGCCCATGCTTCGTTACTTAACTTGGGTGAAATGATGTTGTAAACAAACAAAGGATCATATTCCATTGTGTTTTCAAACCACGCCTGTACGGCGCAGTCAAGGGATTCATATTTCATTTTTAAATCCTTTTTTAAATGTTGTTATGAAAGAGCGCGATACAGGTACTAACCTATACCGCGCTCTATTAGGACT
>CAMNDS010000155.1 GCA_946535695.1 uncultured Clostridia bacterium
ACTTTAAAATTTTTGATAATTGAATTAAATTTATATTTAAATTAAATAATTCATCAATTTTTTTATCATAAAATTCATGAAATGTATCTTTAAAATCTTGTAAATCTTCACTATCTTTTGTATAATCAATATCTTGAATTTTTTCTATAAAATGTTCTTGTCTGCTTTTTATCTTATTTATATTATTTCTAAATTCCATTAAATATTCATTTAATAAATGTTCTTGATTAGATGCAAGATATTCGTCACATGATTTTATTAAATTATCAAGAATTTCAGAAAAATCAAGCAATGTATCTTTTATATCTTCACTCACATTTTCACCACCTTATACTGTACGATTAATTTTACCATTTCTAGCAGTTTCCATTTGTGATCGACGATGCTCATTTTCATTTTCCATGTTTATATATTTCTGGAATTTTATATCGAAATTATTATATTTCGTTTCCAATATTGTTACTCTATTTTTTAATTTTTGTGATTCATCTCCGCCAACTGGCATAATACTAATATTTACAGAATTTTTATTTTCTATATCAGAACCGGTTTTCTCTGCTTCTTTTGCTTCATATCGTTCTTCTGCTAATCTACGAGCTTCCATAGAATCATCAGCTGCTTTATTAATAGCTTCTTGACGCTTTTCTTCAGCTGGACTACGTAAAGATATTTGTTTATTGAAGTTAGCTTTTCCTCCATATTCTTTTATATATTTTTTTTCTGCTTCTTCGACAATTTTCATACCGCCAGTTTCATGGAAAGTACCTTTATCATCATAATATCCTTTATAGTTATAACCATATAAATCAGATTGTTTTACACCGGAATTTAATAAAAATTTATTTCTTACACCTTCAGGAGTCATAAATACGCTTCTATCTCTAGAAAATGCAGTGGTACCATCTAATATTAATCGACCTGATGCAATTTTATCAGAATAATCCATTTCTTTTAATCCTTTTGTTTTTAAATATTCGTCTGCTTTATTTCGATTAAATTCTATTGCTCCCCACAAATCTTTTCCATATTGTTTTTGAAAATCCTCATCACTCATTCCACTAGATGTTCCTCCACTAGATGAACCTCCAGTGGAAGGTACATTCCCTGGCGTTGTTGCAGTTCCATAAAGGTCAGTTTCTCCCCAAAAATGAGATTTTAATGTATCTGTATCAACAACAGCATCTCCATTTATTCGTATTTCCGCATGGTCATGAGGTCCTGATGAGTCTCCTGTACTTCCTACATATCCGATTATGTCTCCAGCTTTTATTTGTTGTCCTTCTTTTAAATTTTCATTAAATTTAGACATATGTGCATGACGTGTGGCATATCCATTTTCGCCAGTTAATTCAACCCAATTACCATATCCTGTTAAATTTCCTGATTCATCTGTTTGTTGATATTTATGATATGTACCATCATGAGTTGCTCTGATTGGTGTTCCCATAGGAGCAGCTATATCTATTCCTTTATGAATATGGGTTCCTCTATCTTCTCCAGCGCGTGCAGATAATTGTATTCCAGGACCTGACATGTTTTCAAATACAGGCACTCCAATTTTTGAAGAAGATGTTTCGGATGTTGTAGGAGCATTCTCAGTTGTTTCTTCAGGATTTTTATTATCTTTCGTTTCTGATGATGTGGATTTATCTTCAGGCAAATAATGTTTTGCTGCGTCATATCTAACACCTTTTGTTGTATTGCCAATATAATTAATTTTATCGCTACCATTTCCGGTAATTTCGTCATATACTGCAGAATCCAATTCTTTTAATTTTTTATATTGAGGATATTCTTCAAAGAATTCGTTTTCTTTTCCCGCACCTAATGCAGAAATATATGCGCGTCCACTACCTCCAATTCGTTTTGCACTTTCATCTTCATACGCGCCTAAGCCTCTAGCTGCTTGCCATTGTTTATATAATTTATCTACTAATGCTGAATCTTCTGATACCAATCCACCTTGTTCATCTTTATATAATTTTCTTTGAGCCATTATTGCTATTTGTTTTTTTACATGTGAACCATATCCTTCTTTTTTATAATCGTAATCTTCGGCTATAATGTCATGAATAACTTGTTTTGCTGCATCATTTTCGGATTTTTCTAAGGCAATTTTTGCAGTTTCATATTTACTTTTCATATCTTTACCGGCATTATCTGGATTATTATCATATCCTTGCAATCCGCCTTCGTTTAATCCTTTTTTTATTGCTTCTAAACTTTTTTTATCATCTGCATAAGTAACTTTTGCTTGTTCACTCATAACTCCACCAAGCGTACTACCGGCAGCTGCAGCAGCTTGTAAATCGCTTAATCCCATTTTTTTTAATTCATTAAATATTTGGTCTAATTTTGCTTGTTGGTCTTTTGTTAATCTTGTTAATTCAATGTTATGTTCTGATAATCCATCTTCTACTGCTTTTCGTCGTGCATCATTTGAATTGACTAAACTTTCAGTATTTTCTGTATATTTTCCAGCTGCAAATGTAGATGATTTTTCATATTTTTCTGCATAAGTTTTACCATCG
>CAMNDS010000156.1 GCA_946535695.1 uncultured Clostridia bacterium
TTAACATTCTAAATTTATAGTCAAATAATGCCTGTTTTGGTATATTATTATCTTCGAATTTTCTATTTATTCGTTCTTCTATATCAAATGGATAAGAATCACTTTTCATCAATTCGCTAATTATTTTATTCCGTTTGTCACAATCGTATTTATGAATAGTAAAGTACTGTTTTCTTATTTCATCAGTTTTATTTCCATATTCACGTTTTATAGAATTCAAAGAAATTTCTAATCCGTTATTATCTAAGAAAACTACGTCATCTAAAAAATGTTTACATTTATAACACTTTTTAGAATTAAACTTTTTAGTATCAACTTCATTCTTTCTGCTTTTTATTTCATTAATAAAAATGTCATTATCTTTATTCTCTATTTCAAAAAATAAATCTATTCTTTCACCATTTTTAACTATTTTATTGCATAGCTCTTCGGTATACTTTTCTATTTCTTCTTTACTAATTTCTTCATTTTTATTTAAAATATCCCATTCATTATAATTATGATAGATATTGAATATAAATAAATTTTCATATATTCTATACCAATCTAATTTAAATTTATTTTCGCCAAATTCTTTTATTCCATAATCAATAAAAAATTCAATGAAAATTTTAAATATAATCATCGTCTTTCGACTGAAACCCGGCGTATATATCATAAATCGACCCCAATATTTTAAATATAAATCAATGTTTTTTCTATAAATATGACCAAAAAATAAGCTCATTGAAGAGCTTATTTTTTTTTTAATGACTATATAACCATATATCTGATCATATAATCATGCTGTGGAGTTCCACTAAAAGTATCATAGAAAATAATTTTCATAGCCACAATACTTTTACCAGTTTTTGTTTTAGCGATACATGTCCATGTATCGTCCCCCATTGCTTTATAATCATTAGTATCATCGTTGATATCAATGATTTCATTTTCATAGTCCTTTTTAATGTCGTCAATTGAAGAATAAATTTTCATCTCTACATCTCCTTAAATTTAGAATTGTAATATTCTATAAGATTTCTTCTGAAATGAATAAAATCTATAGTATTGATTTTATCATTTTTAATGAAATCTTTTTGGAATTTGCATAATTCCATATAGAATTCAATAAATTTTTTACATTCAAATGAGTCTGATTTACCCATTATTACATAACGAGTAATTGCCTCACATGTCAATTGATGTAATGCATCAATTGAATTTTTTATATATTCTTCTTTTTTAATTTTATTTTTTCGTTTAAATAAATTCGAAGAATATAATAAAGAATGAATTGGATTAATTATTGTTTTCATGTATACCTCCTCAATAATTTAATTCAATAAATAATATATATTAAAAAATAATTATTAATACAAAAAATAACCCAGAGGATCACAGCTTTTAAAAGCTGTGTGAGGATTCCTCCGGGTTCTAGGATTTTAGCGTCCGTGGTCTGGGTTACCAGTCCTCAACCGGCAACCTGACGATGCGCGTGGACACCTGTACCCAGTGCGCTCGGCTATGCGCACCAGGAACATCTCCTTGCGACCATCTTTTATTTCGACAGCCGCGACCTGACGATAGATATCGCCGTCCGTGCAGATTAAGTTATAGAACTCATCTGCTGTATACCACTCGTATCCTGTAGCCAACAGGGCGAGTTCACGATCAAACTCCAGCGGTTTGCCAAATGCATTCTTCATATGCATCTCCTTGATTCACAGAGGTTTTGTTTTTGTTTTTTTGTTTTTATCTCTATGATCAAAATATAATATATTGATATAAAGCCTATTTAATACGGAGACACTAAAAAATAAGTACTCTCAAATGGAGTACTTATAAAACTAGAAATAAATAAATTAGCATGGCAATACTGTAAAAACTTTTTTATCATCACTTATATTCATAGTAAGCATACTAGTAGGATTCAAGAATGAACCGCAATCAGTTTCATATGTATTATCACTATTAAATGGAGTATTACAAAGAGATTCAAAATTTCTCTTTAATTGACTCATAATAGAACACATGTAACCATTTTGTCTTGCACGTTCCCTTTCTAATTCCTTTTGTTCTTCGCTTTTATTATTCCAGCGTTCACGATTTAATTTACTTTGTAAATCGCCATATTCTTTCATTCTTTCTTCGCTTTTATTTTTCCAAATATCAGACATTTGTTTAGCAAAAGCTTCTTTACTTTCGTCGGTTTTATTTTCCCAGTTTTCTTTATTAACTGTACTCATTTTATCTCTGAAAGCATCTTTTTCTTCATCACTTTTAGCTTCCCAAATTTCTTTACTCATTTGACCCCACTGTCTTCTATATTCTTCATCTTTAGAATCCCAGAAGGCTTGAGTAATTTTAGATTGACTTTCTCTAAATGCTTGTTTAGTAGCTTCATCTTTATTAAACCATGCTTCTTGAATACGTTTATATTGTAAAGCTTTTTCCTCAGGAGTTCTTTTACTTAATCCTAAAGCAATTTTAGCACAATAATCAATATATTCATCTTCACTCATATTAGCCCAGAAATCA